>DBFCNY010000293.1:0-9473 GCA_048298285.1 Collinsella sp. | reverse complement strand
CTATAAAGACGGGACGGGTCTCAATCAATGTACGGAATCGTATGCGATCCGCAACCGATTGAAAACCCGCCCCTCAACATGATACGAAAGACGATGGATGTCAATAAATCTTAGAGAAGTTCTTTGCGAGAAGCCAAGTAGGCATGAGCGTGGCGTTCAAGAACCTCGTCCTCAACGCTCGTTAGACGAATGGCGCCGAGCGCCGCGGGCAGCGGCAACATGCTGCGGTTCGAGCGTGCAAACTGCTGCTTGCGGAACTCCTCGATATATGCGGCAGGCTCCAGATCGAAGGCAAGTTCCTCGATACCAAAGTCCTCCAGGCAGTCATCGACCTCAAAGACGTAATCGATATCGAAATCGCAGGCATCATGTGCAAGGCGCGCCTCAAAGCGCATGCCCTCGGACAACAGCTGGTAGGCAGGGACCTGCGAAGCGGCATCGCCCAAGCAAGCGCGCAAGGTACGCTCCCCCGTCTTGCCAAAATCGAGCGCATGGCGGGCGCTCGGGTTCGTGGCCATCAGTACGTCCTTGCGGGCAGTCTGAGACCATTGAACGGCATTGACGAGCGCGACCTCCTCGCCCGCGAGAATCTCGGGGACGGTCTCAGTAAACTGATTCCAGCGGGACTTGCTGCTCGAAAGCATGGTGCCAACAAGTACCACATAGCCGAGCTTGAGGTCCTCGGGGCCCGCCTCGCGAACAAGGTCGAGGTCACACACGACCAAGCCCGGTTCGGGACGGAACGCGATGGCGGGAAGCGCATTGGCCGACGAAGCGACGAGCGGCTTCATGGTCGTCGCGACCGTGAGCATTGCATCGAAGGTCGTCGGCAGCAACGCGCACTCGGTTCGGCCACACCACTGGTTGGCGCACCAGCTAACAACCGAGCAAGTCGCTGTGTCGCCGACAGCGACAACGAGATCGTCGCAGGTAATGCCGTTAGCCGAAAGGGCGCCAAAGACGGTATCGGCATCGGCCAGCGTAGCACCGGCAGGCGAAACCTCGAGGACTAGCGGCGACACGACAAAACCGGCGTCGACCAGCGCATGCTCGACGACCTCACCAAAACGCTCGGATGTGGCGGAGTTCCAAACCACCATTGCGCGCTTAGGCTTGCCCACAGCCGAGGCAAACATGCGCGACAGCTCATCGAACGCGCCCAATCCGACGCGGACATCGACACTGCGGTTTTGGAAATTGATCAGTTGACGGCGAATCATAGCAGTCCACGCTCCAAAAGCATCTCGGCACAAAGGTAGGAAACGTCCTCGAAGGACTTGTTGCGAATATCAAGGGTAAGGTCGGCGGCCTGGCGATACAGCGGACGGCGATGCTCAAACAGGCGCGCAGCGTGCTCGGGCGAACGGAAATCGGGGCGCGTGTCGGACCGACGAATCTGACGAATCGAATCCTCGAAGTCGCCCTCGAGGTACACGCACGTACCCATTTCGTGCATCAGCTCAATATTCACCGGCGTCTCGACGATACCGCCCCCGCACGAAACCAACAGGCTGCGCTCACTTTGGAGCGAACGGAGCGCCGAGGTCTCGAGCTCACGAAAACGATCCTCGCCCTCGGTCTCAAAAATCTCGGTTACCGACTTACCGCAACGGCGCACGACCAGGCGGTCGGTATCGATAAAACGCCGCTTGAACATAGTGCCGACGTTGCGCGCAAGCGTCGATTTGCCCGCGCCCAAAAAGCCGATAAAGAAGATATGGTCGCAGCCGTGTTTGATGTGCTGAGACATGGCGAAACCTATTCCTCGCAGGGAAGGTCGCGCAGGGACCGGCGCTCAAAGATACGGAAGATCTGCGTGTACCACAGGTCCTGGGTTGCCTGCGGCTTAACCAGGATAGTATCGACGCCGGCAAAATTGCCGCTCCACACGTCCGTGTAGAGCTGATCACCGATCAGCACCGCCTCGTCGGCCGTGGCGCCGAGGCGCTTAAGACCCGCCTTGAGGGCAAACGGCGCCGGCTTCATGGCGTGGCTGATGGCCTCGAGTCCCAGCTCGCGTGCAGAGCTCATGACCTGGTCGCGATGCCAGTTGTTGGACACCATGCACAGCTTAAAGCCTTTGGCGCGGGCGGCATCGAGCCAAGCGGAAACCGCGGCGGGAACCTGCTCGGTGTCGCGCGGCACCAGGGTGTTATCGCGATCGAGCAGAATGGCGCGTTTGCCGTCGGCCCACAGGGCATCAAGGTCGATGCGATCGACCGAGGCAACGTATCGTTTGGGGCTAAAAATCCTCATGCTAATTCCAAGACTGTTGATGCTCTTCGTAGGTTTGCGAGAAGTACTCCTCGTCCTGCGTAATGTAGAAATACAGGTCATCGGAGTCGGTCGGCTCAATGGTAGCCTTGAGCGCCTCGAGCGACGGAGAGCAGATGGGCGTGGGCGGCAGGCCCTCATGCTTATAGGTGTTATACGGGCTATCGCTCTGCAGGTCGTCGGCGGTAACCTCGCCGCCGGTGACATACATCATGGTCGCATCGCTGTTGAGGTAACGCAGGCCATCGAGCTTGCCCGCCAGACGGTTATAGAAAACCGATGCCACATGCGCGCGCTGATCGGCGTTGAGGCCCTCGCGCTCGACAATCGAGGCAAGGTTAACGATGTCGTAATCGGACATCTCCACGCCATAGCGCTCCTTGATCTTGGCCTCGCAGCTGGCAAAGTCAAGCGACTTATACTCGGCGTTGAACTGGTCAAGCATAGCGCGAATCACATCATCGGCGCTTGGGTCCTTACCCAGCGAATACGTCTTGGGGAATAGGAAGCCCTCGAGCGAATCGTTCGCGGCGTCTTTAAGGAAAGCGTAATCATTCACATAATTGCTCGCCTTAGCCCGGTTAAGGAAGTCTTCCTTAGAAATGCTGTCGTACGCCTTGGCCACGCGGTCGGCGACCTGATCGACCGTCAGGCCCTCAGGAATCGTGAGCGCATCGGAGCCGGCGTTGGGACCTTCCATAAGCTGCTGGACGACCTTCGTGGCGTCCATAAGCGTGGTAAACGAATACTTACCCGGCTTAAGCGACATATCGGCGTTGAGCTTTTTGACCGCCGCATAATAATCCTTGGGATCTTCGACGATATGGTTCTCGGAGAGAATCGAAGCGATGGTATCACCCGAAGCACCATCGGGAATCGTGATAGTAACTTGCTGGCCAGCAGCGACTTTCGCATCCTCACCGCCAAAGAAGCCCTTGACGGCCGGCACGACAAAGAAAACGATCGCGACAAGCGCAAGCACGGCGACGACGCCACCGATAATCATAGGCACCGGGGAGCTTTTCTTTTGGGCACCACGGCGGGCGTGCGTGTTATAGCTCGAGCGCGTGGCCGGAGCAACGCCGTGCGAGCCATGAGCATGATGTGCGTAGGAGCGTGATTGCGGGGCCTGCCCCTGCGTGCGCTGGGCAGGAGCCTGCTGCTTAAAACGAGCGCCGCCAGCGGGCTGCGCGGGACGAGCGGCGAGCTGTTGAGCAGCACGCTGAGTAGGCCGAGCCGAACGCTGCGTCGGGTGCGCCGAGCGCTGGCCAGGCTGAGCAGGGCGCGGCACGGGCTGCCGTGTACGATTCTGCTGGCGCGGATCGGAAGCGCTAGGCATGCTGAACCTCCTCGTTTTTACGATCGAGCCATGTCTGCAAGAACAGGCTGGCGGCGATCATGTCAATCTTGCCCCTCATCTGCTTTTCGTTGAGCCCCTGCTCTCGCAGGATTCGCTTGGCCTCCTGCGAGGACAGACGCTCGTCCTCAAACTCCAGCGGAAGGTCGAGCTCGTCGGCAATCTTTTGGGCCACGGCGGCGACGCGCTCGGCCTGGGGGCCGGGTTCACCGGCCATGGTCAAAGGACGTCCGCTTACCAGGATATCGGGCTCATAGTCCTCGACCAGGTAGCGAAACGTCTTTGCCATACCGGTGACCTCGGCAGCCGGAAGCACCTTGACAGGCATTGCCATCTTGCCATCACGACTCGAGACGGCAATGCCAATCCTGGTCTCCCCTATGTCCAGTGCGAGCGCGACCACAGCGACTACTTAGGTTCTTAGGCGCCGAGCGCGGTCTTGGCGGCCGCGAGGGCATCGGCGATACCGGCGGCGTTCTTGCCACCGGCCTGGGCCATGTTGGGACGACCGCCACCGCGACCGTCGACCAGGCCCGCAATCTGCTTGATCACGTTACCGGCGTGGAAACCGGCCTTCACGGCGTCATCGGAGCCGGCAGCGAGCAGAGCCGGGGTGCCCTTCTCGGTCACGCTGGCAACGACGCAGGCGACGGGGCCGGCGACCTTCTGGTGCACGGTATCCCAAACGTTGCGCAGGTCGGCAGCCTCAAGGCCCTGGAGCTCAGCGACGACGAGCTTGTAGCCGTTCAGCTCGACAGCGCCGTCGATGGCGCTGGAGATCGCATCGGAGGAGCCACCGGTGAGCGCCTTCTTGAGCTTGCCGGAAGTCTCGCGCAGCTCGGCCTGCAGGTTCTCCACGCGGGCGGGAACCTCGTCGACACGGCACTTGAGCGCAGCGGCGGCGGCGTCGACGAGCGCCAGACGGTCGGCCATGTAGTCGAGAGCGCCCTTGGAGGTCACGGCCTCGATACGGCGGACATTCGAGCCCGTGGAGGACTCGGAGATGATCTTGAACAGACCGATCTCGGCGGTGTTGGCGGCATGCGTGCCACCGCAGAGCTCGCGGGAGAACGGCTGGTCCTCGGCGCCTACGGAGACGACGCGGACGACGTCGCCGTACTTCTCGCCAAAGAGGGCGACAGCACCGGCGGCCTTGGCCTCGTCGATGCCCATGACGCGGGTCACGACCGGCTTGGAAGCGAAGATCTGCTGGTTGACCAGGTCCTCGACAGCCTTGAGCTGCTCGGAGGACAGGGCCTCGAAGTGCGTAAAGTCAAAGCGAAGGTGCTCGGGCGTCACCAGCGAGCCGGCCTGGGAGACGTGCTCGCCCAGGACCTGCTTAAGGGCGGCGTCGAGCAGGTGCGTGGCGGTGTGGTTGCGGCGCAGGAAGCCACGGCGCTCGGCGTCGAGCGCGGCGGTAACAGCGGCACCGACAGTCAGCGTGCCATCGGCAACGTGCGCGACGTGAGCATACAGGCCGTTGTGGTTCTTGGTGTCGGCAACGGTCAGAACAACGCCCTCGGCGGAAAGCTTGCCGGCATCACCCTGCTGACCACCCATCTCGGCATAGAACGGGGTGCGGTCGAGCACAACCTCGACGTCCTCGCCGGCGGCAGCGGACTCGACGGACTCGCCGTTGCGCACGATGGCGACAACCTTGGCGCCCTCGATCACATCGTTGTCATAGCCGTCGAACTCGGTCGCGGAGACCTTGTCGGAAAGCTCGACCCACACGTCGTTGAAGCTGCCCCAGGCGTCGCCCTTGGCATTGGCGCGGGCGCGGGCCTTCTGGTCCTCCATGCAGGCAGTGAAGCCGTCCATATCGACGTCGTGACCAGCGGTGCCGGCGATCTCGACGGTCAGATCGATGGGGAAACCAAAGGTGTCGTGCAGCTTAAAGGCGACATCGCCCGGAAGCACGGCGCCCTCGGAAAGCGCTGCCAGAGCCTCGTCCAGATAGACGCGGCCGTTGTCGAGCGTCGTGGAGAAGCGCTCCTCCTCGGAGGCGACGATACCCTTGACGAGGGCGACGTTCTTGAGCAGCTCGGGATAAGCCTCTCCCATCTGAGCATTGACCTCGTCGATGAACTTGGTCAGGAAGGCACCCTCGATGCCCAGCAGGCGACCGTGGAACACGGCACGGCGGAGCAGACGGCGAAGGACGTACTCGCGGCCCTCGTTGCCGGGCAGGATGCCGTCCGAGATCATAAAGTCGACGGCACGGGAGTGATCGGCGATAATGCGCAGCGAGCGGCTGGCACCGGAGTAGTCATCGGCGTCATAGGTCTTGCCGCTGATCTCCTCACCGAGCTTGATGAGATGCTGCATCAGATCGCCGTCGTAGTTAGCGGTCTTGTGCTGCATGATAGCGGCCATGCGCTCCAGACCCATGCCCGTATCGAGGTTGCGGTGCGGCAGCTCCGGCATGGAGCCGTCCTCCTGGCGGTCGTACTGGGTAAACACGAGGTTCCAGAACTCAAGGAAGCGGTCGCAGTCGCAGCCGGGCTTGCAGTCGGGGCTGCCGCAACCGACCTCCTCGCCCATGTCAAAGTATATCTCGGAGCACGGACCGCAGGGGCCGGTGGGGCCAGCGGCCCAGAAGTTGTCGTCCTCGCCCAGACGCGAGATGTGGTCCTCGGCAACGCCCAGAGAGCGCCACACGTCATGGGTCTCGTCGTCCTCGGTAAAGACAGTGAAGTACAGGCGGTCGAGCGGCAGCTTGAACTCCTTGGTGATGAGCTCAAAGGCCCAAGCGCAGGCCTGCTGCTTGGAGACGCCGCCAAAGGAGAAGTCGCCGAGCATCTCAAAGAAGGACAGGTGACGGCCGTCCTCGCCGATGCAGTCGATGTCGTTGGTGCGGACGCACTTCTGGCAGGAGATCGCGCCGATCTCCTTCATGGTCTTCTTGCCCTGGTAGTACTCCTTAAACTGGTTCATGCCGGCGTTGGCAAGCAGCAGCGAAGGGTCGTCGGGGACGAGGGACGAAGAAGGATAAAGCTTAAGACCGCGCTCCTCAAAGAAGTTGAGGAACTTGGAGCGAATCTCGGCCGTAGTCATTGACGGGTAGTCAGCACTCATAGAGGGAATCTCCTCGGTTTCACATCGAAACAGTCCAAACGTAACAATATTACCATCCCACCGCGCAAGTGCAAAAAAGAGGGCCGCCAAACAGCGACCCTCCAGCGAAATTGCATGTTAGCACGTATGAATGTTAACCCGAATTACCCCGCTAGTTATCGTCATCGTCCATGGAGCCGTCGATGCCGGTTTTGGTATCGTCGTCCGAGTTGGAATCATCGTCTTTGGCGAAGGGGTTCTTGAAGAAGCCCGTGGCATCGGGTTGCAGGCCCGAGAGCTTAATCCAGGGATTATCGAGCTCGGGCTTGGGCATGGCCTTGGCCTCGGGCGCAGTCTCGTTACCGATGAGCTCGGACTCATAGATGAAGGTGTCGTCGCCGAGCGCGTCGTAGGCGGCGACCGGGTTGCCATCGGCATCGCGGTACGGCGTGCCCTTAAACACGGCTCCGTCATAGGCCACAAGCTGACGGCCGGTCTCATTCTCGAAGTAGTACACGAAGATGCCCTTGAGGGCCGCACAAAGCGGGATGGCAATAATCATGCCGATGGGCCCCATGAGTGCCGAACCAATAACGAGAGCCGTAAGGCTCATAATGGGATGCACCTGCACTGAGCTCTGCATGACCTTAGGCGAAATCACATTGTCGGTGACGTTTTGCGCGACCATCGTCACGATGAGCGTCCATAACGCCAACATGGGGCTGAACATAAAGCCGAGTACCGTGGCGATTGCCGCGCTCACCCAGGGACCGACGACCGGAACCAAGTGCATGATGCCAGTGAAGATAGCCATGAGCGCCGCATACGGATGGCCGATAATCAGGAAGCCGATAAAGGCGAGGAAACCACCGCAGATGGACGTCACGACCATACCGCGCATGTAGCCGCCGACAGAGCGAGAAAGGATGGCGACCATAAAGCGGTACGAGGTCTCCTTCTCCTGACCGATGATGGTGCAAATCTCGTGATGCATGCGAGGGTAGTCGCAGGCCATCCAGTAGGCAAGCACCAGACCAAGGAAGATCACGAACAACTGCGAGGCCGTATTGGTGATGAGCGGGAACACACCGCGGCCAAGCTCGGCAGCAATCTGAGACACATACTTCGATGCCACGGTAACCAGCGACGAAAGATTATCGTCCAAATACTCCTTGAGCGGCGTGTTGTTGAGCGTCTTGGCATGCGAGATCATCTCGTTGAGATCACCGCCCGCAACACGAAGCTGCTCGGGCAGGCGGCTCAGGACTTCCATGATCTGACCAAAGAGAATCGGCGACAAGATACAAACGACACCGACGAGCACGGCAACAACAACAATAAGCGCGATAAGCGAACCGATGCCGCGATTCACGCCATGGTGCTCGAGCCAGTTGGTGATCGGGGACATCACAAAAGCAATGATGGAGCCGACGGCAAGAAACTCAATAACCGGCGCCAGGATGCCCATAAGGTTAAAGATGACAGCGGCGATGACAATGCAGCCGACAACAGCCCAAATGCGCAGCGTCAGAATGCGGGTGTCGCGCAGCACGCGATCGGTTTGTTGGGGGTGCTCACTCATGAACGAATCATCACTCCGTCGGGGTCGATCTTGTCCTGAATCTTCTTAAGCGTGCGGCGCAGCAGACGCGAAACCTGCACCTGAGAAATACCCAGCTTCTTGGCGATCTCGATCTGTGTCATGCCCTTCACAAAGCGCAGCTCGATCACCTCGCGCTCGCGCGGCGAGAAATCACGGATGGCTTCCTCGATCACTAGGCGGTCATCGGTAAAGTCGAGCTCGTTGTCGTCGTCGGCGTAACGGTCGAGAATCGAGGGGGCATCGTCGGAATCGGACGCACCAGGAGCCTCGATGGGCACCGAGGTATAGGCCGAAGACGATTCCATAGCCTCGAGGACCTCATCGACAGTCACATCTAGATACTCAGCAATCTCCTCAACCTTGGGCGAACGCTGCAGCTCGTTGGTAAGTTTGTCAGTAGCCTGGTTGACCTTGGCAGAGAGCTCCTGCAGGCGACGCGGAACGCGCACACTCCAGCCCTTGTCGCGGAAATGGCGTTTGATCTCGCCCAGGATAGTGGGTGTTGCAAACGTCGTGAACTCGAGCCCGCGCTCGGGGTCAAAACGGTCGATAGCCTTGAGCAAACCCAGATAGCCGACCTGCATGAGGTCGTCGAGCGGCTCGCCGCGATTCTTAAATTTGTTGGCAAGAAACCTTACCAGGTTCATATGGGACATGACGAGCTGCTCACGGGCGTCCGGATCACCGGTCTCCTTGTAACGACGAAACAGCTCGCGGGTTTTCTCCTTGTCCCAAGCGGTCTTGCCGCTCCGGGAACGTTCGGTCATATTAGATATCCGCCTTGAGGTCGAGGGAAAGCGTCAGGGGCGCCGCAGTCTTTTCGTAGGAATCGCACACGCTCGCGAGGATGAGTTCGGCATATACCGCTGCCTGGTCATCCTCATCGACAGTCGCCTGATCGCCAAAGGTAAAGGTCATGCCCACGTGCGATTCGTCGACATCGAATTTGATCGAGATATCGTCGGAATCAACAGCCGTGCAGCCAAAGATGAAGGCTTCCTCGGCAGCCATACGGATGTCCTCGATGCGATCGACAGACATAGAGCACAGGGCACCAACGTTGGCTGCCGTCATGCGCACAAGGCGAGCGAGACGCGGGTCACCGGCAACGGTCAGCGTGATGGGGCAGGTTGCTTCGCTACTCATCGCAGGACTCCTCAGAGGTCTCGGAGGGTGTATAGG
>DBFCNY010000292.1:0-3828 GCA_048298285.1 Collinsella sp. | reverse complement strand
AAAGGTGTTGAAAAATGGGGCGGTTCCCCATATTATTAATGACGTCGACAGGCGGGGTGGTTCCCCGCGTACGTGCCATCTGAGTAACCGAGGGGAGGGCGCACATGGGAATGACTGGTGCATACGAGCGCAATCTCGATGCAAAAGGTCGTCTGTCCCTGCCTGCACCCCTTCGCGAGGAACTTGGAGAGCACGTTCGCGTGTTCAAAGCCCTGGATGTCGATGCTCTGTACGTGTTCTCTGCCGAGGCCTTCGATAAGTGGGTCGAAGGACTCTTCGCGGGTCGTGAGGGCCACGAGGGCTTTAACCCGCGTGACATTAACGACCAGAAGCTCATGAGGGCGATCAACAAGCGCACCACGTCGATGGACGTGGACGGCGCCGGTCGTATCGGTCTTTCCGAGTCTCTCCGCAAGCAGGCGAACCTCGACCGCGAGGTCACGGTTGTGGGCAACTACGACCACCTTGAGGTTTGGGATCGCGCCGCGGCCGATGAGGACGATGACGATGAGGCCCTGCTGGACCTCTTCTTCTCGTAAGGGCAAGGCACGGGTAACGGATGGAGCGTGGGATCTTGACACAAGAATATCGGCATGAACCTGTCATGCTCGGCGAAGTGCTTGAGTCGCTGCGGCTAAAGAGCGGCTCCGTTGTCTGCGATTGCACCCTTGGCGGTGCCGGCCATTCGGTAAAGATGGCCGCGCAGGTGGGGGAGACGGGCCTTTTGCTCGGCGTCGATCAGGACGACATGGCCCTCGAGGCCGCTGGCGCCCGTCTGGACCGCGAGGTTCCCGGAGTTCCGCACCAGCTGCTGAAGGGCAACTTCGGCGACTTGGACGAGCTGCTTTGCTCGGCCGAGGTGCCCGGGGTCGATGGCTTCCTGTTCGATTTGGGCGTTTCGTCACCGCAACTCGATATCCCTGGCAGGGGCTTTTCGTATAACGAGGACGCCCCATTGGACATGCGGATGGATCCGGGTAATAACACCTTAAACGCAGCTGAGGTCATCAACACCTATAACGAACACGACCTCGCCCGGATTCTACGCGTCTACGGCGAAGAGAAGTTTGCCTCGCAGATCGCGCGCGAGATCGTGCGCCGCCGCGAGCAAGAACCGATCGAAACCACCGGCCAATTTGTCGAGATCATCAAGGCGGGTATCCCGGCTGCCGCTCGTCGGCATGGCGGACACCCGGCCAAGAAAAGTTTCCAGGCCATTCGCATCGAGGTCAATCACGAGCTCGATGTGCTCGAACGAGGGCTTGATGCCGCCACCAGGTGGCTCAACCCGGGCGGACGTATCTGCGTCATCTCGTATCACTCGCTCGAGGACCGTATCGTAAAGAACCACTTTAAGGAGATGAGCCAGGGGTGCACGTGTCCGCCGGAGATTCCGGTGTGCGTGTGCGGCAACGTGCCGATACTCAAGGTCATCACCCGCAAACCCTTGGTTGCCCAGCCTGATGAGGTTGAGCGCAACCCTCGGGCGAGATCAGCCAAAATCCGCGTGGCGCAGCGTCTGTAGGCGCGACCGCGCGATATTGGACCTCCCGCTCGCACCATAAACGAAGCTTAAACACACTACCAACGTACTCGGGATGGGAGGCGGCATATCATGGGCTACAACACTTCAAGCGCAGCACTCGCCTATGATATGAACGCCATGCCCGCCTATCGTGAGACGCCGCAGGCCCCCGTTGCTCCCCGTGAGCAGCGCACGCCGCGCTTTGATGTCTACACGGGCGCGGGCCGTCAGGCAAACCAGGCGGTAAGCCCGGTTTTCATGAGCGTTCTTAAAACGTTTTGCATCATTGCGGCTATCTTCATGACGATCGGCGTCGCCCGCGTGGCGCTCGCCGGCGTTACGGCCCAGGTGCTCAACAGCAACGCCGAGCTTACCAACACGCTCGAAAAGGCGACCGATGAGAGCTCCGACCTGGAGGTCATGCATTCGGTCTATGGCGCCGACACGCGCATTCGCGACCTTGCGGGCGCTTATGGCATGGTGGAGCCCAGCGAGAGCGTTACACTTGACTTTTCGCAGGATGCAGCCGCGGGCGCCAACGCGACCGCGACCGCTCAGTAGCAAGACGGTAGCTGAGTATGACAAATGACTATCGCCGCGGTTCCGATGGGGGCCGCGGTTCTGGACGTCTCTCGTCGCGGGGACGTTCTGGTTATCAAGGAACGGGTCGGCAATCTTACAACGCCGGGCAGTCCCGTGGCAACGACCCGGCGTCGCGACTTCGCGGCTCGGGCGGCCCTCAAGTGCATAACACCAGGTCGCGCAAGAGTTCGTCGACCGAATGGCTCACAGGCGCGCCTCTGCCTCGCCGCAAAGCCGTCATGGGATTCATTGGGCTTGGCTTGGGCTTGGGCGTCTTTCGCCTTGCCGACTATCAAATTGTCGAAGCCGATAAACTGCGCGAGCGTGCCGATGCGCGCCGCCTGCTTGCGCAGACCCTCTATGCCAAACGTGGCACCGTCTACGACCGCAACGGCAACGTGCTGGCGTCGTCGGTCGAATGTCGCAACATCGCCGTGAACCCGCAGCTTGTCGAGGATGTCGACAAGACGGTGTCGGCGCTGGTCAAGGCAACTGGAATCGATAAAAAGACCTGCCGCAAGCTCGTCGAGTCCGATGGCACCTGGGTGTATATCAAGCGCCAGGTGGACGAAGACGATGCTGCGGCGCTGGAGAAGAAGAATCTGCCCGGCGTGCTTTTTGAGCAGGCCATGAAGCGCGTGTACCCCTACGGCAACCTGGCATCGCAGGTGCTTGGCGTGGTAAACGTGGACAACGACGGTCTGACGGGCCTCGAAAAACAATACAACAAGCTTCTGACCGGCACGAACGGTTCTCTCGTACGCGAGCGCGCGAGGGACGGCAGCTATATCGCGGGCGGTGCCTATAAAAAGGTGGCTGCGGTCGACGGCGTTGATATCGTGACGACGCTCGACGTCAATATCCAGCGTGCGGCCGAGGATGCCCTGGCAGAGGCTGTCGAGAAGACAAAGGCCAAGAACGGCTCGGCGCTGGTCACCGATCCTACGACAGGCGAGATCTTGGCAGCCTGCTCGTATCCGACCTACGACCAGACCAATTTGGAAAACGCCAAGACCGAGGATATGAACCTGCGCCTGGTCACCGACGCCTACGAGCCCGGCTCGGTCTTTAAGACGCTCGTGGCGGGCGCCGGCTTCGACTTGGGTGTCGTGCGGTCGAGTACGTCGTTTGAGGTGCCGGCGAGCATCAAGGTGGGCGACGATACCGTCACCGATGCCGACAAGCGCGACTACGCCATGACCATGGATGTGCGCGAGATGATGCGCCGTTCGTCCAACGTGGGATTTGTCCTGGTGGGGCGCAAGATCGGTGCCGACGACTTTGCCGCCTATGTGGACAAGTGGGGCATCGGTCACAGCTCTGGTGTCGATTTTCCGGGCGAGAGCCTGGGCATCGTCAAGGAGCGTGACCAGTATGACGGCGCCACGCTGGGCTCGATGAGCTTTGGACAGGCGCTGTCTGTCTCGCCGATTGAGATCGCACGTGCCGTGGGCGGCATCGCCAACGGCGGCGTGATGATGACCCCGCACTTCTATAAGTCCAGCAAAGGCGACGAGAAGGACTGGGGCGAAGGCGAGCGCGCGATTTCGGAGGACGCCGCATCCCAGGTGACATCGTGCATGCAGACGGTCGTGTCGGAGGGAACGGGCGTTGGCGGCGCGGTTGACGGCTATGACGTGGCGGGTAAGACCGGTACGGCCGAACGTGCCGACGAGAACGGCGGCTACCTCAAGGAGAACTACATGTCGTCCTTTATGGGC
>DBFCNY010000291.1:0-3618 GCA_048298285.1 Collinsella sp. | reverse complement strand
CATCCGTGGGGATGACGAAGATCTTGACCTTGGAATCCTTGGCGGACAGGCACCAAGCGCCGTCGCCGCGCAGGGCGTTGCGGGCATGGTCCATCTTGACGCCCATAAAGGCCAGACGGTCGGCCACGCCAGCGCGGACAGCCGGAGCGTGCTCGCCGATGCCGGCGGTAAAGACCAGGGTGTCCATGCCGCACATGGAAGTGGCCATCTCGGCGGCCTTGGCGGCAATCTTGTAGACGAACATATCGAAGGCGAGCTGAGCCTCGGGGTCACCGGCAGCGGCGAGCTCCTCAACGTTGCGGCAGTCGTTGGTCTTGCCGCCGGTCACAGCCAAAAGGCCGGACTTCTTGTTCATCATCTCGTCAACCTCGTCGAAGGTGTAGCCGCCCTCGCGCTGCAGGTAGCACACGGTAGCCGGGTCGATGGAACCGCAGCGGGTGCCCATCATGACACCGTCGAGCGGCGTCAAGCCCATGGTGGTGTCCATGCACTTGCCGTCCTCGATGGCGCACAGGGAAGCGCCGGAACCGATGTGGCACACAACGACCTTGCGGGCCTCGCCGTTGGTCATCTCGGCAACCTTCTTGGAAATGTAGCGGTAGCTGGTGCCGTGAGCGCCGTACTTACGGATGTGCAGCTTGTCGCAGACGTCCTTGGGCAGGGCGTAGGTCTTGGCGACCTCGGGCATATTGAAGTGGAAAGCGGTGTCGTAGACCGTGACGTTGGGCAGGTCGGGATACTGCTCGAGGCAGTACTCGATAACGTTGGCCTCGGGGTTGTTGTGCAGCGGGGCGAGCGGAGCGACCTCGCGGATCTTGGCGAGGACGTCCTCGTCGACGAGGGAGGAATCGCCGAAGTACCAACCGCCCTGAACGATACGGTGGCCGATGCCCTCGATCTTGACACCGTTGGCCTCGAGGTCCTTCAGGACGACCTCGATGGCGACTTTGTGGTCGGGGAACTCGATGTTCTCGGTCACTTTCTTGGAACCGTTGGCAGCGTGGGTGAAGGTACCGCCGGTAAAGCAGACGCGCTCGCAGGAGCCCTTTGCGGACACCTTGTGGGACTTGGTATCGATGACCTGATACTTGAGGGTCGAAGATCCTGCGTTGACGACCAGAACGTTCATGTGTCTCCCTACTAACAGGCGGTGTGGCGCCGCCAGGTTACATACGCTTCAATAATAAACCCAAACGCCCTCGCGCTCGGGTTTATTGCGTTGATATATAAGTTATCGGTGCTTGAGCTTCCGTTTCACTGCAAGGAAAAAGCGCCCTCAGATGAGGTTCTCGCCCAGGTTCTTGCCGCCGAGGACGTGCATATGGAAGTGCATGACGGTCTGGCCGGCGTTGACGCCCTTGTTGGAGATGACGCGGAAACCGTCCGCCAAGCCCTTGGCCTTAGCGACCTCCTGGATGGCGTGAGCCATTGCACCCATGGTCTCGGCCGGCACGTTATCGGCGATATCGCTGTAGTGCTTTTTGGGGATCACGAGCGTATGGACCGGCGCCTGGGGATTGAGGTCGTCGAAGGCGATGACCTGGTCGTCCTCATAGACAACGGTCGAGGGGATCTCGTGGTTGGCAATTTTGCAGAAGATGCAATCGCACATGGTTGGTTCCTTTCTCACAGACCAAGGTAATTATATTTGGTCGGGATGGTTAGAACGAGAGGTTGTCGTCGGTGTTGGCGGCTTCGCCGTCGGCGAGCACGTCGTTGCCGTCGACGTCCTTAAGAAGCACCGAGACCTTCTGCTCGGCATCGGACAGGCGGGTGCGCAGGCTCTTGAGGAGCTCGACGCCGCGGGTATAGCTCTCGAGCGACTCCTCGAGCTCCATATCGCCCGACTCCAGGCTGCGGATAATGAGCTCCAGCTCCTGTGAGGCCTGCTTATACGTAAGCTGCTCGACCGGGGTCTTCTCTGCCATATCTGTTTCCTTTCCTAAAGGTCTATCACAATGAAACGCGGTCTACTCGACCGTATCGACGGTTGCCGCCACGTTGCCGTCCGCCATGCGCACGCGGATAGCGTCACCAGGCTTAAACGTCTTGGCGCTCGTAGCCACGCCGTCATCGCTGTACGCGATGGAGTAACCGCGGGCGAGCACCTTGAGCGGCGACAGGGCGTCGAGCGAGGCCGCTGCACGGCCTAAGTCAGACGCAGGCTTGCTCAACATCGTGCGTCCCTGATGCTCCAGACGGGAACTCGCGAGCGTGAGCGCATGGCGCTTGCCATCGAGCCCCGAGGTGCTTGCGACCAAGCGCTCGGGCAGGCGCTCGAAGTTGGAGCGGAAGGCACCGACCGAGCGCGCAATGGCGCCCGACAGGCGATCGGCCGTCAGGGCAAGCTCCGACTCGCGACGCTCAACCATAAACGTTGGATCGTTCAGGCACGGGCGGCACGCGGCCGCATCGAGCGCATCGCCCAAGCGTGCCGTATAGGTATCCCAGGCACGCCGACCACGCTGGTCGAGCATCTCCAGATCGACCAGATTCGACCCGATCATCGATGACATCGCAGCGCCCAGACGCTGATGACGTGCCTCGAGCACGTCGGCCAGCTCTGTCATAGCCGGTGCCACCGATTCTGCAGCCGCCGTTGGCGTGGAGGCGCGACGGTCGCTCACCATGTCGCAGATCGAGGTATCGGGCTCATGGCCAATACCTGTCACTACAGGCACAGGACAGGCCGCCACCGCGCGGGCAAGTTCCTCGTCGTTGAAGGTCATGAGGTCCTCGAAGGAACCGCCGCCACGCACGAGCAAAATGCAATCCGGCGTAGGCGTAATCGCAGCGGCGCGATGCAAGCCGTCGATAAGCTCGGCAGGCGCTCCCTCGCCCTGCACCTTGGCGCCCACGCAAACGAGCTCGACGAGCGGGTTGCGACGGCGCAGCGTACGCTTGACGTCATCGATTACCGCGCCGGAAAGCGAGGTGACGACCGCCACGCGCGAGCAAAACACCGGGATGCGGCGTTTACGGGACTCGTCCATCAACCCCTCGCGGCGCAGCTTTTCGGCCAGTTGCGCCACCTGTTGACGCAGCAGGCCCTCCCCCGCCAGCGAGAACGAGCGAGCGACAAAGCTCATACGGCCCGTGGGCTTGTAGAGGTTAAAGCTGCCCTTAAAGCTCACCTGCATACCATCGCGCAAATCGAAGGTGCGCTTGAGATAGGCGCCCTTCCAGATAATGCAATCGACGGCGGCCGAGTCGTCCTTGATCTGGAAGTAGCAGTGGCCGCTTCGGGCATTGGGGCCACGAAAGCCGGTGACCTCGCCTAGGACGCTCAGCTGCGGAATCGCATCGAGCGCACCAGCGGCGATCTCGACCGCCTGGCTCACGCTGAGCTCTTTGCGCTCCTGCTCGTCCGACCCGTCGAACTCGGCGGAAACGCTGTTGCCGGTTAGATTCCAGCCTGCCACGCAGCCTCCTTTCGTCATCGTGCACATGGGCTCCAGCCCGGCGCAAAAACAAGTTACACACATAGTACAGCGCCGCGGGGACACAAATCCCCGCGGCGCCTGTCAGTCCAAGTTCTTATCGGTTGGAGTTTCTGTTGTAGCGAGCCATAAGGTAGAGCAGCTGAATAATCGAGGTGAGCGCCGCTGCCACATAGGT
>DBFCNY010000290.1:0-3771 GCA_048298285.1 Collinsella sp. | reverse complement strand
CTTGCCCAGCACAACCAGACGCAAAACCTCGGCCTCGCGGTTGGAGAGCCTGTGGGCATTGCGATAGAAGGGCATTTGCTCTTCGATGTGCCGATCAAGATCGCTGACGTTCTTTTCCTCGGGCGCCTCCTGCATGCGGATTGAAAGCACGTGGTAGGCGTAGATGATCAGCAGAATCGCAAAGTAGCACGCAAAGACGTTCTCGCTAAAGTTGCGCTCGGATAGATACAGCTGCAGCCAAGAGGGTGCCAGACTCATGGGGATGACAAGGATGTTGTAGAAATCCTCGGCAACGATGCAACCGACCAGAATAGCGCCGATAATCAGGTGCTTTCGCTGGTTGTTAACGCGTGCCTTCAGCTCAAACTCTGTACTCTTATGAGCCGTCCAGAAGATATACAGTCCCACAAAGACAAGGAATACCTGACGCATCGTGTAGTAGATCCACTGACGCATGGGGCCGGAGGGGACTGCGACGATAGTCAGCGACTCGCACAGCAAAAACGTTAGGACAGGGATGGCGAACAACTTCTTAGAATGCTTATCGAGCAAGTCCATGGCAATCAGCCAAATACAAGCCTGTGAAGCAGTCACCACAAGGGTCCGCAATACAGGCATGGTAATTGAGTAATAGTCGCTGGCCGGAAAGCTCTCGTTTTGCAACGTGTATTCAAAAAAGAAGATCTCGGTCATCTCAATGGCGTAGCAAATAAAAACGCCACTGCCATAGATAAAGAAGCGTCGACGGGATGAGGCATAGGCGGCAAGCGAAAGCACTGCCGTCACAATACAGATTACGAGTATCGCTTGGGTATAGAAGAACATGAGTGTGTCCATCTGTCACCGTCCTGTCTTATTTGATCTCTTATGGAGCCCGCTATATCCCCCGGTATATATGTCTCAGCCGATCCTTCCATTGCGGATTAGACGCCAAGATACAGCATAGCCGTATACCGTTCGCGGCTCCAGGTAGTAAACCTTCTGTAAACACTTGACCTGCGGGTTTATATTGGATTAGAGAGGGTGTAACTCCGTGAACGGTCTTTAATCCCGAATAAACTAGGTAAAAATTGCATACGGGTGAATGATGGTCTTGTCAACACGAGGCGTGATGTCCGAGCGTCTCATAGTAATAGTCGGCAAGACCGGCGGAAAGGAAATCGATATGGCACTGCCTAAGGATTTCATCGACACCAACGACTTCACCAAAGAGCAGATCCTGGCTATCGAGGATCTTGGCCTGGCAATGAAGAAGGCCATCAAGGTTGACGGTTATTATCCGCACCTGCTTCGCAACAAGAGCCTCGGCATGATCTTCCAGCAGGTCTCCACCCGCACTCGTCTTTCCTTCGAGACCGCTATGACCGACCTCGGCGGCCATGCTCAGTTCTATGGCCCTGGCACCATCCAGCTCGGCGGTCACGAGTCCCTGGGCGACACCGCTCGCGTTATGGGCTCGCTGCTCGACATCATGATGGCTCGCGTTGACCGTCACAAGGACGTCGTCGGCCTCGCCGAGGGCTCTGCTGTGCCCGTCATCAACGGCATGTCCGAGTTCAACCATCCCACGCAGGAGATGGGCGACCTCATGACCATGCTCGAGAACCTCCCCGAGGGCAAGAAGATCGAGGACTGCACCCTGGCCTTCATCGGCGACGCCACCCAGGTCTGCGTCTCCCTCATGTTCATCGCCTCCAAGGTCGGCATGAAGTTTGTCCAGTTTGGACCTAAGGGCCACCAGATCCCCGACGGCGGCCTGCACGTTGGCACCGTCGAGGAGCGCGCCGAGTTCGGTAAGCAGATGATGGCCATCGCCGAGGAGAACTGCAAGGTCTCCGGCGGCTCGGTTGTCATCTCCGACGACATCGAGTGCATCAAGGGCGCCGACTTCATCTACACCGACGTGTGGTATGGCCTGTACGACGAGGAGGTCTCGGGCGAGAACTACATGGACGTGTTCTATCCCAAGTACCAGGTCACCATGGACATGATGAACTTCGCCGGCCCCAACTCCAAGTTCATGCACTGCCTGCCGGCCACCCGCAACGAGGAAGTCGTCGACGAGGTCATGGACGATCCCGAGCGCTCCCTGTGCTGGGTCGAGGCCGAGAACCGCAAGCACTCCATCCGTGCTCTCCTTGCCGCCCTGGGCAAGCGCACCCCGCTCAACGACGAGGGTGTCGAGTACTCCGCCAAGGCCGAGCTCCACGCCGCTCTCGAGGCTCTCGAGCAGCTCTAAGCCTCAAGGCTTCTAAAAGCACGTTTGCGGGCGGTGGATGCTCGTCTCCTGCCGCCCGCTCACCGAGGCCCAAGCAATTGCCTTAATGCCTTAGGGCCTCGGATCTGTACAAGACTGAGCGAAGGAGCTCATCATGAGCGACGGAAAGAAAAAGCTTTCCTTCTTTACGGTCATTTCGACCATCATCTGCGTCGTCTTCGTTTGCGAGGCCGCCGCACCTGCTGCCGCCATCGGCAACCAGCAGTTCTTCTGGTGGATCTTCCTGATCCTGACCTTCCTGATCCCTTACGGCATGGTCGTCGCCGAGCTCGGCACCACCTATGACGGCGAGGGCGGCATTTACGACTGGGTACGCGATGGCCTGGGCGACAAGTGGGGCGCCCGCATCTCGTACTACTACTGGATTAACTACCCGCTGTGGATCGCCTCGCTGGCAACCATGTTCCCCGACATCCTGGGCATGGTCTTCGGCGTCGAGTTCAACCTGATCGCCAAGATGGTTATCGAACTTGCCTTCGTGTGGATCGTGTACCTCATGGGCCGCTCCAAGGCTGCCGACTCCGAGTGGGTCCTCAACGGTGGCGCCCTGATCAAGGTCGCCGTAGCCGTTGTCGTCGGCGCTCTGGGCATCTGGTTTGCCATGGAGAACGGTTTTGCGAACGACATGTCCGCCGCCACCTTCCTGCCCGAGCTCACCAACACCAACGCTCTGGGCTACCTGTCCATCATCATCTTCAACTTCATGGGCTTCGAGGTCATCTGCACCATGACCGACGACATGGCCGATCCCGCTCGCGATATTCCCAAGGCTATCATTGTCGGTGGCGTGGCTATTGCCGTCATCTACCTGTTCGCCGGCTTCGGCATCGGCGCCGCTGTGCCGGCCGACTCCATCGACCCCGACTACGGCATGATCGTCGCAGTCCAGACCATGGTGGGCGGCTCCATGCTCTTCAAGGTCATCTGCATCGCCTTCCTGATCACCCTGTTCGCCAACATGGCCGCCTGGTCCTTCGGCGTCAACTCCGTCGCCCGCTACGCCGCCGAGCACGGCAACATGCCCAAGGTCTTCGCCTCGATGATCTCGGATGACGACATGCCCAACGGCGCCAACCTGGTCAACGCCATCGTCGCCTCCCTGGTTCTCTGCCTGCAGCTCGTTCCTATCGACGCCATCTCCAACGGCGTCTTCTGGATGCTCTTCGGCACCTCCGTCGTCTTCCTGCTGCTCACCTACATCCCGATGTTCCCGGCGTTCCTCAACCTTCGCAAGAACGACCCGAACCGCGAGCGCATCTTCACGTTCCCGTTCAAGGGCGCGATGATGAAGGTCATGCTGGCCATCCCCTGCATCGAGCTGGTCCTGGCCATCGTCGCGACGCTGGTGCCGTTCTCCGCCGCCGAAATCGGCGACAAGGTCCCGATGATCGTCATCTTCATCGTGCTCGTGCTCATCGGCGAGGTCGTCCGCGTCGTGAGCGCCAAGGGCCGCAAGGAAGAGTACAAGGGCCTCACCCCCGAGCTGGCTGCCC
>DBFCNY010000289.1:0-2323 GCA_048298285.1 Collinsella sp. | reverse complement strand
CCAAACATCTCGACAAACCGGGATTTGACAAGCGAGTCAAGGTTGGAAAGCTGCCGCTGCGCCAGTGTTATCTGCTTGAGAATGCTGTCGAATCGGGCCGTCATCTCTTCCTGCTTCTCAAAAGACGGGAGGCGCAGCAGAATACCCTCGATGTTCTTTCTCGTTAAACTCGGAATAGTGCAGGTCGTGTTGAGCTTTTCAAAATCGTAATGCTTACAGAAATGATATAGATACCGCGCATCCAGCACCTCTGGTTTTGCTACAAGGCCAAATGCGGTATCCACATTCCAGAAAGGTTCAGAAACGTAAATCGGCTTATTGATGTTGCCTTTGCGGCCGATTATGACCGTATTTGCTGGACAAATGTAAGAGCTAGCCCAGCCCATCTGGCCGCCGCTGCCATAGATTGGGTACTGTCCGTTTTCGTCTTCAACGGCTTTCTGGTTCTTTCCGTTGACAATTTGAAGGACATCCCCCAGTTTCACCCTCTCCCCGACAAATTGGGGTTTGTTAGTCATTCTGACCACCTGCCAGCATCCTGCGGAGCTCCGCGAGGCTCTCGGCCATCTGCCTGTTCAAATCGTCGAGATCAGAAAGGATCTCCTCGGTTGGCGGGTACTCCACGCGCTCGTAGACGGTCTCCGTGTACTTGTTGAAGCTAAAGTCGTAACCGTTCTCCACGATCTCGCTCTTGGGCACGAGGAAGCTCTTCTCGGTGCGACCGCGGCCACGCTCGGCGTCGAGGTTGCCCCAGCGCGCGAGGATGTCGGGAATATCGTCGTGCTTCTCGTCGGGGTCGCGCTTGTCGTCGAGCGTGTAGCCGTCGCCCTCCATGTTGTAGAGCCACACGTCGTCGGTGCCGCCCGCGTCGGTCCTGGTGAACACGAGGATGGCGGTGCTCACCCCAGAATAGGGCTTGAAAACGCCAGAGGGCATGTATATCACGGCCTCGAGCTTCTGGTTCTCCACCAGCTCGCGGCGAAGCTGCTCGTATGCCTTCGAGTTGCTACGAAAGAGCACGCCGTTCGGCACGATGCAGGCGCAGCGGCCACCCATCTTGAGCATGCGCAGGAATAGCGCCACAAAAAGAAGCTCGGTCTGCTTGGAGTCCACGATACCACGCAGGCTCTTGTCGATGTCCTCCACGTCGACCGACCCGGTGAACGGCGGGTTGGCGAGCACCACGTCGTACTTGCCCGAGACGGTGTTGTTCTTCGAGATGCTGTCCAGATAGCGCACGTCCGGTGCGTCCACTCCATGCAGCATCAGGTTCATGGTCGAGATGCGAAGCATGGTCTGGTCGATTTCGAAGCCCGAGAACTGTGGGGCGGCGCCGTTTTTGCCTGCGTAGGAGTCCCAGTCGTCGCCGGTCATTTGGCTTTCGTGGGTGTTGCGGATGTGCTCTGCGGCAGAGATGAGGAAGCCTGCGGTGCCGCACGCGGGGTCGCAGATGAGCTCGCCCGGCTTGGGATCGACTATGGCCACCATCATGTTGCGGATGTGTTGAGGCGTGCGGAACTGGCCGTTGGTGCCCGCGGTCGAGAGCTTTGAGAGCATGTACTCGTAAAGGTCGCCCAAATCGCCCACGTGATCATCAAACTCGGAGAGGAGGCCCTCCACGCCATCGACCGCCCTCTCGAGTAGGGAGGGTTTGCCTGCCGGGAAACCGAACGTCGCGCTCTCCATGGCCTTGGCGAAGGCGGACTCGTCGCCAAGTTGCTTGATGAACGGAAAGGCAAACTCGTTTACTACGCGGTACATCTCCTGCGCGGGGAGGTCCTTGAAACGGCTCCAGCGCAGTTGGTCGCCGGGAATCTCGGCGCCGTAGGAGTTGCGGTATGCCTCGGGGAAGATGCGGTCGAGCTCGGTTCCGAGCATTTGCTCCATCTTCTCGGTCTCAAGCTCCTTCTCGTCGAGCGAGCGCATGAACATGAGGTAAGTGAGCTGGCTTATGACCTCGATGGGGTTGGTTATGCCGCCCTCCCACATCTTCTGCCAGATTGCATCCACCTTGCTCTTGGTTGCTCCTGTGATCATGGCTACCGGCCTTTCTTTGAAAGCTCTTCAATCATGCAGGTGCGGACGAAGGCGCTGAAGCTCATCCCGCGAAGGGACGCCTCCGCTTTCGCCGCGTCGCGCAGCGTGTCGGGTATTCTGAGCGTCACCGAAACCTGGTTTCCGTCAACAAGGTAGCTGCGAATCTCGGTCTCGCTTGGCGAGCCGTCAATGAAGTCCGTATACGACCGCATCCGCACCTCCAAATCGCTCGAAATGCAATACAAACGCGTTGCGGCAATTATATTCCATCAAACATTAAAAAGGC
>DBFCNY010000288.1:0-1653 GCA_048298285.1 Collinsella sp. | reverse complement strand
GCGCTATCCTACTGCTTGCTCGCATGCCGTTTTTTGCCGAGCGCTATGGCGACATGACGCTGCTGTGCGTCTTTAGCTTTGGTGGGCACTGCTGCATTTTGCTGGGCATCTTCGCCGTCGCGCTCATGCCTAAGACCGTCACGCGCGTTGCCCATTGCATCATCAATTGGCTTGAGCGCATTGGTGTCTCGGCCACTAAGATCGAGGGGTGGCGCGCGTTTGTCGATGGCGAGATCTACTCCTTCTCCGAGAAGTTTAAGCTTTCGGCCGGACATTTTTCTTCCATGCTGCTCACCGTGTTTATCACTATGCTGCAGCTTGCGTTTTTCTATCTGGTTCCGTATTTCCTGATGCTTGCTTTTGGCCACCACGAGGTCGACTTTTTCTCGGTCATGGCTGCGAGCGCCTTTGTCCAGCTGCTGAGCTCTGCGGTCCCCTTGCCCGGTGGAACTGGTGGCGCTGAGGGCGGCTTTGCATTGTTCTTGGGTCATTTCTTTGGGTCGGCTTCGACCGCCGGTTATCTGCTGTGGCGCCTCATCACGTTTATTGCGCCTACCATTTTGGCTGCGCCCCTGCTGGGACTTAAGAGCGCCCACAACGAGAGCATCCATGCGCGCTGGGATCGCGTGATGCGCAAGCTCGGCCGCACGCCTCAGACGCCCTCTGCGCCCACTAAGCCGCACCCCACGAATGCTGTTACCGTTGATCCCAAGAAGCACGCTCAGAAGGCTTCTGGGACCGCTAAGTCGGCTCATAAAGCCTATGTGCGCCAGACGGGCGACGGTATTCGCGTATCTCCGTCGGCGCTCAATAAGAGGAAGCACCCTAAGTCGCAGTAGGACAGTCGTGCGTTCTTCATGATGCGGGGCATATTTGTGCTGTATGGGGGATAATCCTCTTACGTAGATTATCTCTCATCTGTTGATGAATGCTCGCATATCGAAGGGACACACCCATGGCCACCAGTAAACCGCGTCTTGATCGTCGCATCATTCGCAGCCGTAATGCCATCCTTTCGGCTTTCGAGCGCCTGCTCATGGAAAAGCCGCTGGCAGACATTACGGTGAGTGCCATCGCGCGCGAGGCCAATGTCGACCGCAAGACCTTCTACGTTCACTTTGGTACGGTTGACGGCCTGCTCGATGCCATTGCCGTCGATGTGGTGGAGATGATTGTCGACTCGGTCGAGAAAACGCTTGCTTCTATGGACGGTGACACCAGCGAGCGCGCTCTTGGCGCGGCGGCGACCTTCTTTAAAACCGTTAATGAGGCACTGTGCAACAACTTAGTGCTCAATCGTCAGCTGATCGAGAATATTCCGCTCGATGATTTCATGGCTCGTCTTCGTGCGCCGCTCGAACATGAGATTGCCGAGCGCGATCTGCTGCCCCAAGGTCTCAAGGACGAGATGTTCGACTACTATCTGGCGTTTTTGCTGTCGGGTATTATCGGTATCTATCGCACGTGGGCGCTGTCTGACGGCTCGGTTCCTATCGAGCGCGTCTCTGAGGTCGCCAACGATCTGACTCTCAATGGTCTGTCGAGTCTGGAATCTCGCTTGGATTAGGCCTAGTTGGGCTCGTCGGCGTGGAAATTCCTGTTCCTGAGGTTCTCCGGCGCCTTGGAGACCTTGCCGGCGTAGGAGCTGTAGCC
>DBFCNY010000287.1:0-2279 GCA_048298285.1 Collinsella sp. | reverse complement strand
GATTAGGGGTATTTATCTCAAGCCTTGGGCATTTGCTCGATAGATAAAAATGAGGCATACATGAAGCTCTCGATGATTACATGCCCCGTCACGGGTACCATAGGCGGGTACACCGTGACCAAGGAGACAACGATGAAGCAGATCGATACCACCCAGCTCGACACCGCCGCCTGCCAGGCTCAGGCTGCCGAATACCACGCCCGCGGCTTTAACTGCGCACAGGCCGTTGCCTGCACGCTCGCACCTGCCGTCGGGCTCGACCCCCAGACCGCCTTTACCCTCACCGAGGGCTTTGGCGCCGGCATGGGTGGCATGACCGAGACCTGCGGCGCCATCTCGGGCGCTGTTGCCATCATGGGCTTTGTAATGAGCAACGGCATGGAAAACCCCAAGACTAAGGGCCAGACCTACAAGCTGTCGCGCGAAATCGCCAAGCGATTTGGCGAGAAGAACACGACGACCGTCTGCGGCACGCTCAAGGGCATCGGATCGGATAAGGGTCCGCTCCGCAGCTGCCCCGGCTGCATCGACGATGCCATCGAGATCGCCTGCGATGTGCTAAAGCAGCTCGCCGAGTAAACGGCAGCAACAGAAAAGCGACGGCCGGCGCACTTGGAATCCATCCAAAAGCACGCCGGCCGTCGCCGTTAGAACTCGGCAAACTCGGGAGCGCCGACCTCAATCTCCTCGCGCCCCGCCATAAGCTCGCGCATCCTGGCGCAAAAAGACTCCTGCTCCCCCGCCTTAAACACCAAGTGAAGTGTCACGGCATCCGCGTAATCGGTATCCGAAACCTTGGCACCCGAATCCTGCGCCAAGCGAAGCACCTGCTCATACTGCGGATAGGCCACATGCACGTCAACAGGCACGACGCTCGTCATCTCGACGATCTGCCCGGCCTCCCGAGCCGCGGCCACCGCCGCTTGCGTCGCCGCGGTATAGGCGCGTACCAAGCCACCAGGCCCCAACAGCGTGCCACCAAAATAGCGCGTCACTACGCAGCAAACATTTTTGAGCCCCGCGCCGCGCAACACCTCGAGCGTCGGCATACCGCTCGTGCGGCTCGGCTCACCGTCATCGCTTTGACGCTCGCGTCCATCGACCAAAATCCACGCGGGAACATTGTGTCGAGCGTCGTAATGACGTTTGCGAACGGTCTCGATAAAGGCATTCGCCTCATCCTCGGACTCAATATGGACCAGCTGGGCAATAAACCGGCTCTTGCGGTCCACAAATTCGCCCGAAACCTCAATATTCGATTGCAGAGTAAAATAGCTGTCCAACAAAGCCCCTCAACAAAATAAAGCGCAGCAACAAACAGCCTCAATAATACGGCAAAGACAGCACCGTTGACCTCGCCAACAAGAACGGAAACGCCAATGATACCGTCACCAACAGCGAGAACCCGTCAGCGCGAGCAAGGTGCCTTGAAAGACAAGGGCATTGACCTTATGGTCATGCCCGAAGGCTTGAAAGGCAGATTGCCGCGCTGACGGGTTCGCAGCGTCAACAAAGTGCTGAGTGGGCCGATAAGCCGGGTTCTGTCGTGAACGGTCATTTATCTTGTCTGCACGTTACCGTGCAGTTCCACGCACGCTACCCGAACGCGGACCGGGCCGGCCCATAGCGTTCCTATTCGCGCTTGCTCCGGATGGGGCTTGCCAAGCCGCCGTGTTACCACGACGCTGGTGGTCTCTTACACCACCGTTTCAGCTTTTCCCTTTACGCCTTGCGGCGCAGGTGGGAGTCTTCTTTTCTGCGGCGCTTTCCGTCGGATCACTCCGCCCGGCCGTTAGCCGGCATCCCGCCCTCTGGAGCCCGGACTTTCCTCACGCGTGCTGCAAGCAGCACATCGCGCGACCGTCTGGCCCACTCAGCAGTGCAAGAGTGTAACACACCGTTGCCGCAGGCAATGGCACAACGCAAACGCTCGACACGATAAACCAAGAACCGCCATGCGCTACAATGGTCCTGTCGATGGGCAACGTCGTCAGTCGAGACGCGACCGCGCTCCACACCCCTCCGTCTACTCGGTGTGTTCCCGCCTCCTCCCCGAGGCGGGATGTCGGCATTTTTCATGCACTGACAACCCAATAGCCTGTGGACAGCCCGGGCAGCATCGCGCACCTCAGCAGCAAATGCAAAAAAGGGACCCGTCCATTGCGGACGGATCCCTTAAAACAAGTGATCGTCAAACCGATTTACTCGGCGTCGGTCTCCTCGTCCTTCTTCTCGGAAGGCAGCGGGGTAACCTCGATCTCGACGCCCAGAGTCTCAGC
>DBFCNY010000286.1:0-16098 GCA_048298285.1 Collinsella sp. | reverse complement strand
GCTTGTTCCAACGCGGCCAAGATCCCGCAGCTGGCCGCATGGGGTAACTTCCCAGCGCATTCCGCAGGACGAAAGAACCCCCGCCGCACGAAGTGCGCAGCGGGGGTTCTTTCATGTCCGAGGACGCGCTGGGAAGTTACCCCATGCGGCCAGCGGACAACTATGTAGCCTCAGACTAGAACATGCCCAAGAAACCGTGCACAAACAGCGCGGCCAGAGCGGCACCGATAAACGGTGCGATGCCAGGAACGAGCAGGCCGTACTTCCAGTTGTTGTCAGCCTTGTTCTTAATCGGCAGCACCTGATAGGCCATGCGAGGACCAAGGTCACGAGCCTGGTTCATGGCGAAGCCGGTGATGCCGCCCATGCCCATGCCAACAGCCCAAACGATCAGACCGACGCAGATGGCGAGCATCAAAACGTTCTCGCCGGCGCGGCTAGCGGCAGCAAGGATGGCGCTGATGAACACAAAGGTGCAGATGGCCTCGCAGAAGAAGTTGCGAGCATAGTTCGTGCCCTCGGTAGTAGGGTTGGTCGAGAAGATGTTGCGCTGGGCAATAGGGTCGACGACGCCCTCGGAAGCCTTGAACTCATCGGCATACATCAACCACGCGATCACGGCACCCGCAAAGCCGCCGAGCATATCGGCAATCATGAAGGGGATGCAGCTGCTCCACGGCACCAGGCCTACGATGCACTGGGCAAGCACCATGGCGGGGTTCATGCACACGGCGCCGCCAAAGACAAACAGGCAGACCGAGATGCCAAAAGACCAGGTGGTGATGGCAAACATGTGACCGGAGCCCTGATACTTGGTGCCCTTGAGCACGGTATCGCAGTGCACGCCCACGCCAAAGATGATCATGAGGGCCGTTGCGCCGAATTCGCAGAGGAGTTTGGTAAGCATAAAACCTTATCTTTCTTGTCGGTTATAAACGATTCGTTTAGGCCGCGTACTAGTGCTGAGCGACGACAACGCCCAGGCCATCGGGAATGACGGCCACCTTGGCATCGGCACCCTTCATCTCAAAGGCGAGCTTGAGCGCCTCATCGAGGGTGTTGACCGGCGTCATGTGCATATCCTTGATCATCTGGTGATCGCACAGGTCGGTGACCATGATCACAGGGTGATGCGCCAGGATGCGGGCAAAGATCTGGCTCGTCCACTGGTCGGGCAGGGTCTCGTCCTTAGGACGGTCGATGCAGGCACGCTCAAACTCCGCCGGATCGTTGTCGGCGATGTTGTGATAGAAGCCCTCGCCACCGTGGCCGTCGGCACAACCGGCGACGTCGATGATCACGCCGCCCTCGGGAAGCGTGGCCTCGGCAGAGCACATGCCCTTCACGGCCTGATAGATGTTCTGGTCGAGCGGGTAGCCGCCGTTGGTGGTGATGGCGATCTCGCACTCGACGGGCTCAACGCCGGCAAGGCTCTTCACGAACTCGCAGCCAGCCTCGTGTGCCTTATGGATGTCGCCTGCAAAGGAGCCGATAACCTCATGCTTGCCGTTGAGCACCACGTTGAGCACAAAGGCAAGGTGAGCCATCTCGGCAGCGGCAAACATGTCCTCGCTCACGTGGTTGTGGCACAGGTTGCCGGCACGCGAATGGGAATCGTTCACAAACTGACCGTTGTGGTTGTACATGATGGTCTTGTAGCTGGCGATGCCAGGCAAGACGGACTTGCGGCTACCAGAGAAACCGGCAAAGAAGTGCGGCTCAATAAAGCCCTCGGCAAGCAGCAGATCGCAATCGGCGGCAATCTTGTTGATGATGCACTCGCCACCAGAAGGCAGGGTGCCGATCTTTTTCATCATGCTGTCGTCAGTCGCGACGTGCATAACGATTTCCTCGTTGGCAACGATCTCCTCGCCGTACTTGTTGACGAGTTCCTCATGCGTCGACGGACGATGCATACCCGTAGCAACCAAAATGCGCACGCGAGCCTCGGGCGCAGCGGAATGGATGTGATGCAGCAGAATAGGCATCGTCACACGCGAGGGAACGGGACGCGTATGATCGGAGCTAATAATGACAATATCCTTCTGGCCAGCACAAAGCTCCTCGAGCGACGGCGAGCCATAAGGGTTGACAAGCGACTCCTCTACCAGCTCTTCCTGCGATTTCGTGGTCTTAAACTCGTTTTGATGACCTTCCATCACACCCGCGAAGTTCTTATCCTCGAGCTCCAGATGCAACGTCTTGTGGTCAAACGGCAGTTCACATTCAAACAATGACGAGCGCCCTCTTCCTTTTCAACTGACACACTAGATAAACCGTTGGAAGGATACGCCGCTCACCGAAAAACACCACCGTCCACCGACTCATTAACACAACGTTCATATTTGACCCACAACAAAACGGCCACGATCCCAAACGGGACCGCAGCCGCCTGTCAAAGACACTATAGACAGGATGATTTACGCAGCGCCGAGGCAAACATCTAGTCCGAGACGTACGCACGTAAGCCATTTTGCATAAATTCGTTAATTAATTGCATAAGATGGCGCATGGATTTCTGGCCATAACTGGGTAGTACCCTCCGGAGCGTGCATTTTTGCGAGTATTCAGCATCGCGGGATAAGATTTTGGTGCCAAAAATCTTTCAAAAGGTAGATAGTCCTCATGACTCGACCCATCTGGATAGCATGCGGCGAGAAACCAGCCATATATGATCGTCGCCAAAGCCCAATCGTCGTGCAAAAGCATCAACAAAGGCAGCGAAAGCCGGCTATGGCCTTATGCATCAATCTTTGGCTGCTGAAAACTCCGTTTTTTGCACGTCGCCCCAAGCACCACCCTCACCCAGCGGCTGATCCGCCGAAGACCGGACATCGCAGGGCCCGCCATTAGTTTACTTTTAGGCACACTCCGCAGGACGCAAGAAGCCCTCGCCGCACTCCACGCTATGCGCGAAGCGCGCCTTATTCCCTTCAGCTTTAATCCCAGAAGACCGAGGACGAAGGGATCCGATGGGTTTCCCTCTGAATGCACTCCGCAGCACGAAGCCCCCTTATCCGCAGCTCCGAAGGAACAGGATAAGGGGGCTTCAAGTGCGAGGACGCATTCAGAGGGAAACCCATCGGGTCCCGGTGAGAGCCACAGGGCTATCGATTACCCCGTGTTCTGCAATCCTGCCGAGACGCCGGTCACAGTCGAAAGAATCAGGCTCATGTACTCGGCCTTCTTCTCCTCGGCCATCTCGTCCTGGTTCATACGCACCTCGCGAAGGGCGCGGACCTGGGCGATGGACAGGGCGTCGACGTAGGGGTTGCGCACGCGGACGGCGCAGCCGAGCACGCGACGGCGCTGCAGCGGCCACTCGTCACCGACGATGGCAAGGACCCACTTACGCGTGAGCTGCATCTCGGTAAAGACCTTCTCGGACAGATCCTGGCGGTCGCCCAGGTGCAGATACATCTTGGCGATGCGCTGGTCGGTCTTGGCGATCGACATCTCGATGTTGTCGATAAAGGTGCGGAAGAACGGCCACTCCTGGTAGGCAGCCTTGAGCTGGTCAAGATCGCCAAGCTGCTCGCAGGCGGTGCCCAGACCGTACCAAGCGGCCAGGTTAATGCGCGCCTGGCTCCAGCTGAAGATCCACGGGATGGTACGCAGGTCATCGAGCGACTTGGCGCCCAGACCGCGCTTGGCGGGACGCGAGCCGATCGGCAGCAGACCGACCTCGGTCAGCGGCGTCACGGTCGAGAACCACGGTGTAAAGTCCTCGGTGTTCAGCAGGTCCAGATAGCGTTCGTGGCTTGCGGTGTTGAGCTTCTCGGCCATATCCCAGAACTTCTGCGTGGTCTCGGTGTTGGTCTTCTCGACACTCGGGGCCGACTGCAAAAGCGTTGCGGCAGCAACGGACTCAACATGGCGCTGAGCCAGCGTGCGGTTACCGTAACGGGCAAAGATGACCTCGCCCTGCTCGGTAAGCTTAAAGAAGCAGTTGACCGAACCCTTGGGCTGCGCCAGCACGGCCTTGTTGGCCGGGCCGCCGCCACGGCCCACGGCACCGCCGCGACCGTGCATGAGCACCAGGTCGATATCGTTCTTCTCTGCCCACTTGGCGATGCGCTCCTGCGCGGAGTGCAGCGCGAGCATGGCCGTGGTAGGACCGGCATCCTTGGAAGAGTCGGAATAGCCCAGCATGACCTCCATGCGGCGGTTGGTCTGGGCAAGGCGCTTTTGCACCACGGGCAGCGTAAGCATCTGATCGAGCACGTCGACGCAGCCCTCGAGGTCCTCGAGCTGCTCGAACAACGGGATCACGTCGAGCTCGGGGACATCCTCCTCGTGTGCAAAGGACAGGTGCGCCAGCTCAAAGACGTCGGCCACATGCTGAGCGCTCTTGGTAAACGAGATGATGTAGCGGTGCGCCATCTTCTTGCCGTAGCGCTTTTGGATGGAGCCGATAGCGCGGAAGGTATCGATGACCTCGCGCGTCATGGGCTGCAGGTCGCCATGGATACCGTTCTCGTGGATATCCTTAAGGGCGCGGGCATGCACCACGGAGTGCTGACGGAACTCCATCTCGACCATATGGAAGCCGAAGGACTCGACCTGCCAGATGATGGTCTGGACCGGGCCGTAGGCAGCACGGACGGCACCGCAGGCGGCCAGCGAGCGCTGGACGACGCGCAGGTCCTCCAGGAACTCATCGGCGCTGTGGTACATGGTGTCGGTGATACGACGGACGGTGGCGTTCAGGCGGTCGGCCATGACGAGCATGACGGCGCGATGCGGCTCGTGCTCGGAGATCAGCTCGGCGCGGGCCGTGTAACGAGGGCTCATCTCGACCTGATGGTTCCACAGGTTAATGAGCTCGGCCGACGGCTTGCTGTAGGTAGCCTCGAGCGTGAGGTTGCGGCCGATGTGGCGGCACTTGTCCTCGAGCTTGAGCACCATGTGCGTAAAGTACTTGGCGGCGACCTCACGGCTCACCTTGGCGGTGACGTTGGGGTTACCGTCGCGGTCGGAACCGATCCAGCTGCCGGGATGGAAGAACGCCGGGCACAGCGGCGGCACAGTACCGGCCTTGTCGCCCAGCACCCAATCGTCAAAACGACGATAGATAACGGGGATAACGTCGAACAGCGTGTTATCGAAGATGTCGATGATGGTATCGGCTTCCTCGACCGGCGTGGGCTTCTTGAGCGCGATGGGACTCGTACGCACCAGGGCGTCGATCTCCTGCAGCATATGGCGCTCGTTCTCCACCAGGTCGGAGCCGCCCAGACGCGGACGCTCCTCCAGCAGGTTGGAGATACGGCGGATCTTGCCCTCGACGGCCTTACGACGGGCCTCGGTGGGATGTGCGGTAAAGACAGGGTGGAACTCGAGCTTGTCGAGCAGCTCGTTGGCACCCTCGACACCCAGCTCATTCACCAGCTGGTGATAGGCAACGGTAAGCTCGTTGGCAGGATCGACCTCGGTATCGGTCGACGCACCGGCCTCGCGCTCGCGCAGCTGCGCCACACGGTAGTTCTCCTCCGACAGGTTTGCCAGATGGAAAAAGCTCGTAAAGGCGCGAACGATGACCTGCTGCTTATCGAGCGGCAGGCTGTCGATCAAATCGACGACCTCACGAAATGCCACGGCAGTGGGCTCGTCGGCGGTGGGCACGCCCTGCTCGTCGACGGCTTCGTCGGCAGCGCAGGTACCGGGGTTGCCGGCATTGACCACAATCTCGGCTGTCAAAATCTTGTCGAACAGGTCCGCGATCTCGGGATCATACTCGCTAAGCACACGGCGCTCCAGGCGCAAGAACAGCGCCAGATTGTCGCGCAGCTCCTCGGGGATCTCGATCTCGGCGAGACGCTCCCTGGACTCGGCATTCGAGCCGATTCGGTTAACGAGGCGGTTGACCACGGCAGCGACGCGCGCCGCGGCTTCGGGTACAGACTGGTTGCTTAGGTTCTCAGCCACGTTTCCTCCCATTCCTCCTTCTATGCACGTAACATGCGGTATTCATTATAGGCGCTTGAGAAATACTTTCGACACTGATTGCGCTTTACCACACAAAAGTATTATCTGCATTGCAAAGGTTTTTGCCCTAAATGGTCGTATTTCTCGGTGGGCGGCATACGTAAACGGGGGCATTCCGCATAAAAGCGAAACACCCCCGTAACAATCGCTCTCCATGAGCAGGGCACGTTAGCAGGCCCGAAGCTCAAAAAGATGCGCTACAGGCGCTCGCGAACCGCCTCGACGACGTTGTCCAGATCGGCGAGCACCTCGTCATGGCTCTGCATGTCGCGCACCTTGACCTTGCCGGCGGCAAGCTCGTCGCCGCCCAGGACCAGGATGAGCTTGGCGCCCACCTTATCGGCCTGCTTAAACTGGGCTTTGAGCGAACGGCCCTGATAGTCGGCCTCGGTCACAATCCCTGCGGCGCGAAGCTCCTGCGTAATGGCAAAGACGTTCTGGCGCAGCTCCTTGCCTGCGTTGGCGACATAGACGCACGGGGCCTCCTCGGCACCCAGATCGCTGCCAAAGGCCTGCAGGGCCAGCAGGGCGCGCTCAAAACCGACGGCAAAGCCGACGCCTGCCGTGGGCTTGCCACCCTCGAGCTCGACCAGGCCGTCGTAGCGGCCGCCGCCGCCGATGGAGCCGACGCCGGCGCCAGGGGCCTCGACCTCAAAGACAGTACGGGTGTAGTAGTCCAGGCCGCGCACCAAGGTGGGATCCTCGACATACTCGATACCGGCGGCATCCAGATAGCGCTTGACTTGCTCGTAGTGCTCGCGGCACTCGTCGCACAGGTTGTCGCCCATCAGCGGAGCGTTGGCCATGATCTCGCGGCAATGGTCGTTCTTGCAGTCGAAGGCGCGCAGCGGGTTGAGCTCGGCGCGCTCGCGGCACTCGTCGCACATCTCGTCGGCGTGGTCGAGAATGAACTGCTTAACCTGCTCGCGATAGGCCGGACGGCACTGCGCATCGCCCATCGAGTTAATGAGCAGACGGAGCTTGGAAAGATCGAAGCCCAGGCGCTTGTAGAACTCCATGAGCATGATGATGCACTCGGCGTCTGCCGCCGGATCGGGAGCGCCGAGCCACTCGATGCCCACCTGGTGAAACTGGCGCAGGCGACCCTTCTGGGGACGCTCGCCACGGAACATGGCCTCGGCATAGTACGCCTTAAACGGCGTGGAGCCCTGGGGCACTAGGTTGTTCTCCACGACGGCGCGCACCACACCGGCCGTGCCCTCGGGACGAAGGGCCAGGCGCTGCTTGGGCTTAAGCTTGGTGTCGGTGCCCTCGGTAAAGACGCGCTCCAGGTTGGCGCCGCTAAACACGCGGAACATCTCCTTGCGCACGACGTCGGTCGACTGGCCGATACCGTGGACAAACACGTCAACCTGCTCGATCGTGGGCGTCTCGATGGGCTTAAAGCCAAACGGCTCGAACACGCCGGCAGCAATCTGCTGCATCTTTTGCCAGGCGCGCATCTCGGCGCCGATAAGGTCGCGGGTTCCCTCCGCCTTCTGTGCCTGCATGGGCAAACACCTTTCTTTTGTATCGCGTCATAGGTAGTGGACATTATACGGCACAAACACAAACAGCGGCGGTGCGTCTGACCGAACGAGGGTATGGGGACTCGTTCGGCCTGACGCACCGCCGCTGTTTGCGATCCGCTTTCCTCCGTCCCCTTCGGACCGCGTGATCTGTTGGGGACGGAGGAAAACGGATCATTTCGTAGGCCCGTGACCGCCTTGGAAACCGAATGATGGTACGAGCATCCATTCGGCTTCCAGGGCAGCCACAGACAGAACGGAGCGAACAGAAAAGAGCACGTAGACCTGCCACAGTTCACCGACAAGGCTCATGCCGGCAAGAACGGCAGAGGTGGCGATTACAGTGAGGGAGCCCAAAACGCGACCGCTTACTTTATCGGCAACATGACCGATCACAAGTGAGCCGATAACGCTCACCACGGTGGAGATGGCGTTGGAGATGTTGTACTGCGCAAGCGTGATGCCCAGGTCGCTGACGACGAGCGGCTGAAACAGGCTCATGCAGTTAACGAAAATCGTGTAGCACGTGGCCATGATGACAAAGCCGGAAGCCACCACGAGCCAGCCGGGGAAGAACTTACGCTGCTGGGACATACTGCTCCTTTTTAAACAAACGAGTAGCAAGATTGGGTGCTACCGGTGGTCGGCGATGTAGCCCAAAGCGACTGCCGCATAAGCCGCGGCGCCAAGGGGAAGCTCGGCATCGCTAAAACGTGCCTTGGGATGATGCTGAGCAAAATGCTCGTCCGTATCAGTCACGGCAGCGCCCACGGTAAAGTACGCACTCGGGATCTCACTCGAGATCAACGCGAAGTCCTCACTCGCCATGGCGTGGAACAGCGGCAGGAAGGTGGCCTTGGGCAGTGTCGCACCCACATAGCCAAGTGAAGCCTGGGTCATATTGTCATCGAGTACCAGCGGCGGAACATCCGAGAGCGTCTCGATAGTCGCCGGCGTACGATAGGTCGTGGCAACGCCTTTGACGACCTCCGCGATGCGGGTCTTGAGGTGCTCCATGAGCTTGACGTCGAAGCCACGCAGCGTTCCCTCGAGCACACAAGTGTCGGGGATGACATTTGCGGCCTGACCGCCGGCGAACTTGCCAACGGTAAGCGCGACCTCCTTGGCCGCCGGCACCTCGCGGGAGATGAGCTCCTGAAGCGCCAGTTGCACATGGACGCCGGCCGTGATGGGGTCGATGCAGATCTCGGGGCTCGAGCCATGGCCGCCCTTGCCCTGAAGCGTGACGCGAAAACCGTACACGCCCGAGAGCGCCGGGCTGCCGTAGAGCACCAGGCCAAGCGGCGACTGGCTATTGACATGCATGGCAAAGGCGGCCTGGGGGCGTGGGCTCTGCAGCAAACCGTCGACGATGGCAGCACGGGCACCCTCAAAGGTTTCCTCGCCCGGCTGGAACAGCAACTTAACCGTGGCGTTGGCGTCGAGAAGCTCGGACTCGCGGGCCTTGAGCATACGAGCCGCACCAAGCAGCGCCGTCGCGTGCATATCGTGACCGCAAGCATGCATGCAGCCATTGGTGGATGCAAAGGGCTCGCCGGATTCCTCGGCAACGGGAAGGGCATCCATGTCGCCGCGGAGCATGATGACCGTACCGGCCTGCTTGTCCGTGCACGTACCGTTACCCCGAGCAGCAGCTGCCGCGCCGGCACCGATAAGGCCAACGACACAGGAGCCGTCGACAAGCACGGCATAGGGAATATCCATCTCGTCCAGACGCGCCTGGATAAAGGCGGACGTCTGCGGAAGGTTGTTACCCAGCTCGGGCATCTGGTGTAGATCGTGTCGCCACACAGCAAGCTCGTCTGCAAAAGTCTGAGCTTCTGCAACAAGACCGTCACCGATAGCGGCCTGCGCCGCTGCGGTAGCCTTGGGCGCTGGTTGCGGTTGAAAATCGGACAAAGCTGGTGCCATAGATGCCCTCCAGTAACGTTTTTGCAGCAAGCACTTTGATAGCATAAAGTGCAAGGTACAACTTTAAGGGCGACGCATAAAAAATGCCGCCCCGGGAGGGCGGCGCAACAAGTTGTTTACAATTGCGGGCGCGGCTTTTTGCGCAAAAAATCGAAGTGAGTCTCACTCAAGATAATCGACAGGAAGATAAGCACGAAGCCGGCGAGCAGGCGCGAGGTGAGCGCCTCCCCCATCAGCAGCACCGAAAACAACACGCCCGAAGGCGACTCCATCGAAAGGAGCAGTGAGCCCGTCGAAGCCGGGACATGCGCCAGGCCGACGTTTTGGATGAGCAGAGCCACGCATGTGCAGCCCACCGAGAGAAACGCCATCACACCGATAAAGTTCGGCGTCCACACGGACAGAGGCGCCTGGGTCTCGAATAACAGCGACGAAACCAGGCTCAGCACGCCGTTGCCCACAAACATCCAAAACGTGATAACGTTGATGTCCATTTTGCGACCGTACTTGGCGGTCACCGCCATCTGGATGGCGAAGAAGACCGCGCCTGCCAGCGTAATGACGTCACCGATGTTGAACTCGACGCTATCGAGCGCCACCAAGCCAATGCCCGCCAAGCACAGCAGTGCCGCGCCCAGGTTATAGCGGGTGAGTTTTTCTCCGCTCAGAAAATAGCTCGCGAACGGCACGAGGATGCAATACGTGCCCGTCAAAAAAGCATTCTTGCCCGCCGTAGTATATGCCAGACCGACCGTCTGCAACGCATAGGCCGCCCACATGAGCACGCCCATACTCAGGCCAACGATCAGATTGCGAGCGTTGAAATGTGCAGTGATGCGCTTGCGGAAGACGGCAAACATGACCAACGCTGCAGGCAGAAAGCGTACATAGAGCAGCTCGAACACCGGAATGGTGCCGAGTGCGTCCTTCATAGTGGTAAAGGAGTAGCCCCAGATGACCGCCACCGAAAGTAGCAAAACTTTCCAGAACAGCGGGGAGCGTGCGCCGGCGCCCCTGGGAATACCGCCCGCGCCCAAATCCTCACGGGCCACAGGGCTATCGGGCATGTTTTCGATTTCGTTGGCAGCGTATTGGGCCATGGAACATCCTCACACTCAATCTGGGCGTGGTGTCCGCACGCGTATGGCTGCGTGCCGCCTCATGGTCAAATAAAAACGGGGCGCACCGGACCCCCGGCACGCCCCGCTACTGTAGCAACAACCAAGCAGCCCACGCAATCCAGCCCACTAAAGCGTCGGCAGAGTAAACCTCGATGTTTCGTCGATGTCACGCTGTTGCACTAAATAAGTTTCGTGCTTTCAAGCTTTTCGATGATCCAGTCGTTGGCTTTGATGACCGGGCGGCGGAAGATGACGCCCAGGGCCAGCGACGGAATCAGATAGCTCGCCAGAATACCCAGCTCAACCCAGTACTCCATATGGTAGGCGCCAGCCATGGCGGCATGCATGGCGTTGATGCCGTGAGTAAACGGCAGGAACGGATAGATCGCCTGGAACACGGGGCCGGTCATCTCGATGGGGAACGTGCCGCCCGAACCGCCGACCTGCATGACCAACAGCACGACTGCGAGCGCCTTGCCGATATCGCCAAACGAAACCGTAAGCGTGTAGACGATATTGGAGAACACGAGACTCGCGACCCAGCCCGCTAGCACAAACTGCAGCGGGTTGTCGCACTGAATGCCAAAGAACAGAATGTCGCCCGCACACACGAGCGTTGCCTGCAGCAGGGCCAGACCGCCAAAGAACAGGTAGCGGCCCAGGTAGATCTCGTGCAGGCGCACGGGGATGAGCTCGTTGATAAGCTCATCGTCAACCGAGACCTTCATCATGGCTGCCAGCACAATCGAGCCCACCCAGAGCGACAGAATCGTGTAGAACGGTGCCATGGCCGAACCGTAGTTGCGGATCGGATAGACCGGCTTGCGATCGAGCGCGACGGGGCCGGAAAGCGACACGGCCAGACCCTCGGGATCATTGCCGATCATCGTCTTGATCGTAGCGAGGTCATCCGACATCAAGGCGCCGTCGAGCTCGTCCTTAAACGCACTGATCTTGTCCGACGCCTCGCCCAGCTGATCAGAAGCCTTGTTGACCAGCTTTGCAGCCTTGGAGAGGCCCTTTGCCAGCGAACCGGATGCGTCGGTCAGGCCAGCAACAGCACTATCCAGATCGTTCGAAATACCGTTCAGCGAATCCAAAACGCCCGAGATGGTCTTCTTGAGCTCCTTTGCCTTGGCCGAAAACGTAGAGTCGTAGTCAGTCTTGGCGCCCGAGATACCAGCCTTGGCATCCGCGATTGCCTGATCGACCTCGGCACGCGACTTATTAACCTCTGCCATGCTGTCAGAGAGAGACTTCGCGGTGGCCGTCAAGTCCTTGGCGTTGTTGCGATACTCCACAGCAATCCTGCTCAGCGATGTTGCCACAGACTTGAGGCTGTCCTGGAGTTTTTCGTCAGTCACCTGATCGGCAAAGCTGCGGAGCTGGTCGGCCGTGGCGTCGATATCGTCGGCACGCGTGTTGAGCGCCGCCGCGGCATCGTTGAGCTGGGACACTGTAAGGTCGACATGTTGATTCGCGGCATCAAATGCCTTCGCAAGCTCGGCGGACACGTTGTCAAACGAGCCCGCGCTTCCGTCAATCGCGGCATTGATGGCGTCGTTGGCGTCCTTCAGCGCTTCCTTGGAATCGCTCATACCGCTCTTGACATGCTCCATCAGCTGCTTCGTTGACTCATCGACCGTGCCCGTCTGCTTGAGCATGCCGCTCGCCGACGTCAGCGAATCGGACGTGGAGCTCAAAATGCCCGCCAGCGACGAAGCATTTGCCCGAACGTCTCGCAGGTCCTCAATCGAATCGCCAAGCGTCGAGGACAGGTTGGCGATAAAGTTGCTGACCTGGTCGGTGCTCATGTAATCGAGCAGGCTGGACACCGTCTTAAGACCGATGCTCGTAATGGTCTCGGTAAAGGTCTCGTTAACCTGGCTCTGAACGGCACTCGAACCCTTCTCGGTCACGATCTGCGCAATGGCGTTGGCCTTCTGGTTCTCGTAAAACTCGATATCGGCATGCTTCACGTCGGTCGAGAAAAGCGTCATCATGTCAGCGCTAAACGTTTTGGGGATAACGACGGCAGCATAGTACGCGCCCGACTTAACGCCCTCGATAGCCTTTTCGCGATTGTTGAGCACAACCCAATCGAAGCTCTCGTTGCCGCGTAGGGTGGCGGTCACGTTTTCGCCCACGTTAACCTCGACGGGGATCAAATCGCTCTCGTAACCCTCATCGGTGTTGACCACGGCGATCTTAAGATTGCCGGTGTTGCCGTACGGATCCCAGCTGCCGGCGATGTTAAACCACGCGTACAGACACGGTACGATAATGAGGCCCATCACGACAACCAAGCCGATCACGGAGCGAGACACGTTTTGGACATCGCGCTTAAACAGATGCAGGATGTTCTTCATTTATGCCTCACCTCCTTTGGAGTGCTTGCCAAGCGCGGTGGTATCTCCATCATTTGTGGCTGTGCTGTCGCTGCCCTGAGATTTATGGTGCGAGCCGATATGCGGCAAGCGGCCCGTGGACTGATCGCCGCCCTTGGCACCACGCTCGCTGGCGTTGAGGCCAAACATGTGGCGGGCGGCAGGAATGGCGGCCGTGTGTTCGCGCATCTCGCGACGCAGGTCCTCATCCGAAAGCGCCGAGATGCGCATCTGGGTATTGAGGCTCGCTCGGATATATTCGATATTGATAAGCCAGCCGCAGATGGCAATAACCGAGATGATCCAAATGACAAGCAGGATGATCTTGCCGTTATTGTCGATATCGAGAACCGTCGACAGGACAAAGAGCAGGACCTGAACGCCCACCACGGCGGCAAAACCGCCCTTGATGTAGTACGGGTAGCGATGTTCAAAGGCGACCGCATGATCGAGCAGTTCGCGACGGTACGAATCGGAATCGAGCATGACGCGCATGGCCGTGCGCAGCGAGTAGCGCTGGCGCGGCAGGTCGTTGGACTCGCAAATCATCATACCGGTCGTGGAGAGCTGTTTATCAAAGAGCAGGTTAAGGTTGAGCAGCAGCGGACGCAGCTGCAGGCCGATAAAGAGCGCCACGATCAAGAACACGCCCAGAATGCACAGGTTAAACAGGTAGTTGAACGAATACATGCCGCCGACCGTCTCGCGCAGCAGATTGATGCCGTAGGTAAAGGGCAGCAGCGGGTGCAGCCACTGGAAGAAGCCGGGCATCATCTCGATGGGGTACATGCCCGACGAACCCGGGATCTGCACGATGACGAGAATGACGCCGATAGCCTTGCCGATATGCTTAAACGTGGTGGACAGCGCATAGATGATATTGACGTAGGTGAACGAAATGGCGATGCCGCCCAGCACGAACAGCAGCGGGCTGACGCACTGCACGCCAATCACCAGATCGCCTACCGTAACGATGATGGCCTGCAACGCGCCCAGGATCACCATGAGCAACCAGCGGCCAAAGTAGCCTTGGCGCGCCGTAAAGCTGCCAACACCTTCACGGTCGACCTCGAGCTTGTAAATGGCGATGAGCACATAGCCGCCCACCCAAAGCGCCAGATTGGTGTAGAAGGGAGCGATGCCCGAGCCAAAGCTCTTGACCGGATAGATTGACTTGGACGTCAACTCAACCGGAGACGCCATGAAATCTGCCACGTCATTGACATCGACGCCCATCAGATCGGCCAGCTCGCCCATGGACTCGGAGGTCTGCAGCGCCGCGATGTCATTGGCGGCGGTTGCAAGCTTGTCCTGGACCTTGGCAAGCGAGGAATCGGTCTGGGACAGCGTGGTCTTGGCCTGGCCGAGCGTAGCGCTAAGCTGCGCCAACGTGCCGCGCGCATTTGCAAGTGTAGGTGTCATACCCGAGACGATACCGGTCAGGTCGCCCGAAACGGCAGCAAAAGAGTCGAGCGCGCTCGAGGCCTTCGGCAGCGCGTTTTGGCCCAAGTCCGTCTGGGCTTGGCCAAGGTTGGTCGCACCGGTATGAATTGCGTTATTGATAGCGTCACTGGCACCCGAAACAGCCGCTGCGTCATTCGCCATGGCGCACGACTGCGCGGACAGACCGTCCTTGATGCTCTGAAGCTTTTCATTCTGCTCTCGAAGCAAATCGATGGTCGATACAATGCGCGCGTCAATTTCCTCGGAACCTGTCGACGTGTCATTGGCGAGAATCTCCAAGTGCCCGATAACGGCCTTATTGTGGTCGATCGTCGCTTGAAGAGACTCGAGCGAGTTGTCGATACGGGTGGTCGTAGATGTGACCGCGCCCGTCAGCTTGCCGATGGCAGCGTTCGCAGAGGCCGACGTCTTGGTGAGCGCAAGGCTGCCTTCCGAGAGCGCCTTGGAGAGCGAGGTGATGGAGTTGCCCGCCGTGGTGCGAGCTTCGCTCAGCAGGTCGTTGCCCTGGGAGATCGCCTGCGTCAGCGACGGTGCCTGGCCTTGCAAGCCGGCAAGTGCCGCATCAGCCGAGGCGATAGCGCCACTCGTCTTATCGATGGCGGCATTCATATCGCCAATCGAATCGCGCACCTCGCCCAAGGTGTCGGACGCCTCGGACACCGAACTTGCCAGCGAGTCCTGAGTCTGGGTTGCCTTGTCCTTTAAATCGACACCGGCATCCTTGGCGATACCGGCAACAGTCTTGCCTACCGTAGAGACAAATTCCGAGTTGATCTGCTCCTCGATGGTGTTTGCACCGGTATCGGTAACCTTGGGCGCAATGGCGCTCTTCTTCTCATTGACGTAGTACGTGAGCTTGGGCTGATGGTAGTTGCCGTCGAGCATCGAAACCAGGTTATCCGAGAAGTTCTTGGGAATCACGATAGCGGCATAGTACTCGCCGCTCTCGACGCCCTCCTTGGCATCGGCCGTCGAGTCGACGAACGTCCAGCCCAACTGATGATTCTCCTTGAGCTGGTCGACCACTTTGTCGCCAGCGTTGAGCTCACCCACCAAGTCGTTTTGGGTGCCTCGATCGTTGTTGGCGATAGCAATCTTGATGCCTTGGGTGTTTCCATACGGATCCCAGTTTGCCACGATGTTATACCAGGCATACAGCGAGGGAATAACGCACACGCCTAGGGTAACCACCAGGGCGACGGGGTTCACAAGCAGTCGCTTAATGTCGCGCTTAAATATCGCAAAGGACACCTTTGCATTGGATAGTTTGCTGCCGAGACTCACGCTTGGACCATCCATCCTGTCGTTAAATCGAATCGTACTATCGACAACCATTGTAGTAGGCGCTTTAACGTCTCAAAGCACAATGGTGTTGAGTTTTGCGGGTAGCAATATACTACGAAGATGAGTTAACGTACAGATGTACAGTATCCTAAATTTCAGCAGGTCACAAAACCACAACCCGCACAAATTAGCAATTCAAATAGTCATCGGGGACGTTCTTAAACGACTAGTCAAACAAAAACGTCCCCAATGACTACTTAGGACCACGGCAACGTCGATGTTTTGGCAATGCCAGCGAGCGGGCGCCAGAGCGAACAAATTGGCATGAAAAGAGGACGGCATAGACCTTCTGGTCATGCCGTCCTCTATGAATGACAAGTTGTCGCTCTGGCG
>DBFCNY010000285.1:0-6280 GCA_048298285.1 Collinsella sp. | reverse complement strand
CTTGTTAAGGTACAGGCGTCGCATTTCCTGATCGACACCTCTGCCAAGACCTATGGCTCGCTGCTGTCGCCCGACCGCGCTTTGGAGTATGGCGATTATCCAGCTACGGCGGGAAAGTCGGACTCATTCCTTACGTACGCCACGGTGCGCAACAGCCAGGGTATACCAGAGACGGTCACTGCACGCCTATTCTCTCTTTAAGCTTAGAGGGGTTAAAAAGGCGCCAACAGGGGAATAAACGCGTTGTAATTGTGAGTACCGCCCGCCGAGCTGCCGCGTCATAGCGGCATCCGGCGGGCTCAGGTGCGTTAAAATGGGCTTGTTCTTAGCTAATTGAGACAGGGGGGCCGTGTTATGGCTTCAGATGCAAAAAAGATTCTGCTGGTCGAGGATGAGAAGGCAATCCGTGACGCCGTCGCTGCCTATCTCGAGCGCGAAGGCTACTGGGTTGTGGGCGTCGGCGACGGTCAGTCCGCGATCGAGGAGTTCGAGAAGCATCAGTTCGACCTGGTCGTGCTCGACCTTATGCTCCCCAAGATTCCCGGCGAGCGCGTTTGCCGCACCATTCGCGATACCTCGGATGTCCCCATCATCATGCTGACGGCTAAGGGCGAGATCGAGGACCGTATTATCGGTCTTGAGCTCGGCGCCGATGACTATCTGATTAAGCCGTTCTCGCCGCGCGAGCTCGTCGCCCGCGTTCGTGCTCTGTTCCGCCGTGCCCATCAGGCCGACGAGCCCGCCGTCGAGGTGCTCGACTTCGGCGATCTGGTCATCGATATCTCGGGCCACAAGATCTTGGTCGAGGGCAAGGAAGTCGATCTGACGGCTTCCGAGTTCAAGCTGCTCACCACGCTTGCCCGCCATCCCGGCCGTGTGTATAACCGCATGGAGCTGGTCGAGAAAGTGCTCGGGTATGACTTTGAGGGCTATGAGCGCACCATCGATAGCCACGTGAAGAATCTTCGCGCCAAGCTGGGCGATGATCCCAAGAAGCCCAAGTGGCTCTACACCGTCCATGGTGTCGGCTATCGCTTCGAGGCTCCGGCCAAGACCGATAAGTCGGACGAGAAATAGGGAAATCACATATGACACCTGCGCGCTTTGAAATCGGACAAAAGCACAAGCAGGAGAGCGAGGCGGGTTCCAAGGCTAGTTGGAACACGCCTCGTTCCGATTCACGGCCAACGATGAGCTATCCCTCGCGCATGGCACTTGCTTTTGCTCTGACATCGCTCATGACGGTATTGGTGCTGGTGGGCGTTGTCTCTGTTGTGTGGGGCACGGTCTTTTCGGATTACACACGCTCCAATATCGTCGAAATCGCAAATTCCGCTGCCGAGAAGTTGGCGACCTCATATGAGGAAAACGGCTCTTGGACCGCGGGAGAACTGCGCACGGTCGCAACGTCGAGTTTGGTTTCCGACGATCTGGGCATGCAGGTCGTCAATAAAAAGGGTGTGATCGTTTATGACGATTCCTGGCCCTCGGCAAGCGCCACCGCCGATGTACGCGAAAACCAGGCTACGACCGACGACACGAGCGGCAAGAGGGCATCGCATAGCCCGGTCTCGTCTGCTCCAACCGACTCCGATAGCGTTGCTAACGTCGAGATTGTAACGTCTTCCGGCGAGCATGTCGGACAGGTAAAGCTGTGGGCCATCGGCTCCGACGCTCTGCTCACCAAGGCGGACTCTGCGTTTAGGGAGAAGACCTTTAACGCCATGGCCCTCGCCGCGGTTGTTGCAATCTGCATTTCGGTCGTTATCGGATCGCTCGTGTCGCGCATGCTCACCAAACCGATTCATCGCATCACCAGTACCGCAAAGCAAATCCGTGACGGCGACCTGTCGGCTCGCACGGGGCTGCGCGGTGATGACGAGATCGATCAGCTGGGTGAGACCTTCGATGAGATGGCCACTTCTCTCGAGAAGGATATGAAACACGAGAAGCGCCTGACCTCAGACGTTGCACACGAGCTTCGCACGCCGCTTATGGCCATGCTCGCAACGGTCGAGGCCATGCAGGATGGCGTGTATCCCACCGACGATGAGCATTTGGAGACCGTTGCTTCCGAGACGCGTCGCCTGGCTCGTCTGGTGCAGCAGATGCTCGACCTATCGCGTATGGAAAACAGCACGGCTCCGCTCAATCTAGAACCGGTGGACATGGTTCCGTTCGTGCGATCGATTGTGAACGGCCAGGAGCGTCTGTTTGCCGACCGTGACCTTCGTCTTCGCTTTGCAGATGAAACCCAAGGGCACGACGATGTCGTCGAGGCCGATCCCGACATGATCACGCAATGTGTTATCAACCTCATGAGCAACGCCATGCGCTACACCCCCGAGGGCGGTTGGGTCGTGGTGTCGGTGCTCAGTGACCGCAAGCACGTCAGCATTGCCGTTTCTGATACCGGCATCGGTATTGCCAAGGACGATCTGTCGCGCATCTTCGGGCGGTTTTGGCGCGCCGATGCCAGCCGCGCCCGCGAAGCTGGCGGCCTGGGCGTCGGCCTCGCCGTGACCAAGCAGATCGTCGAGCGTCACCATGGCTACATATCCGTGGAGTCGGAGCTTGGAAAAGGTACGACTTTTACAATTCATCTGCCCCGCGAGCACACGGCGGACGCGGCATCTACTACAATGGAGCACTAGCTTTTCGCTATTCGGTGAAGGAGGGGCCGCGTCCCTGCCGCTCCGAGTTTGCGAAAACATGCGGGAAAGAACCCGCATTTCTGTCGTATTTAGGTAAGGAGTGACTCACGTGACAACGATGGAGCGTCGTCCGGATTCCCGTGGCAAGGTTCGTGATATTTACGATGCCGGTGAAAACCTGCTGATGGTCGCCACCGACCGCATTTCTGCGTTCGACTTCATTCTTCCCGACGAGATTCCGTTTAAGGGAGAGGTGCTCAATCGCATCTCGGCATTCTGGTTCGATAAGTTTGCCGACATCGTCCCCAACCATCTCGTTTCCATCGACCCGGCGGATTTCCCCGAGGAGTTTGCTGAGTATCGTGACTACCTCGCTGGCCGCGCCATGCTGGTTAAGAAGGCCCAGACGATTCCTATCGAGTGTATCGTCCGCGGCTATCTGACCGGTTCGGGCAAGAAGACCTACGACGAGAACGGCACCGTCTGCGGCATCCAGCTGCCTGAGGGCCTGACCGAGGCTTCCAAGCTTCCCGAGCCGTTGTTCACGCCGTCCACGAAGGCCGAGATCGGTGACCACGACGAGAACATCTCGTTCGAGCGTTGCTGCGAGATCGTGGGCGAGGACATCGCCACGCAGATTCGTGACCTTTCCCTCAAGATCTACAAGGCCGCTGCCGAGTACGCCGCGACCCGTGGCATCATCATTGCCGACACCAAGTTCGAGTTTGGTGTCATCGATGGCAAGGTCACGCTGATCGACGAGTGCCTCACGCCCGACTCCAGCCGTTTCTGGCCTGCTGCCAGCTACGAGGAGGGCAAGATCCAGCCTAGCTACGACAAGCAATTCGTCCGCAATTGGCTCAAGGCCAACTGGGATATGACGGGGGAGACCCCGCACCTGCCCGCCGAGGTCATCGATGGCACGTCCGAGCGCTATCGCGAGGCCTTCCAGATCATCACGGGCTCCCAGTTCACAAGCATGAAGGAGAACGCATAAGTGAGTACCCGTAGCGCCACGAACAAGCGCACGCAATCCCACGAAGTTACCGGGGTTGCGCGCAAGTCTGCCGCATCTGCTAAGCCCGCCCGCCAAGCAGCGAGCTCCGTTCGCGTCGTGCCGGCTTCGTCTAAGGCACGCCGCAAAGAGCTCGAGAAGGGCGAGAACCTCGAGGGCCTCTCTAAAGAGGAGAAGCGCGCCCGCAAGGCTAAGCAGCGCGCCAAGGAGGACCGCATCTATACGGTGTCGAATATCCTCCTCAAGCAGGACGAGGACTACACCAAGCGCCGTCGCATCTGGTGGATTGTGCTCGCCATTGGCATGGTGCTCGTCGTGGCAATTTGGCCCTCGCTGTACTTCGCTCCCGCTGGCATGGTGTCCAGCCCTGTCCAGATGGTCGGCATCGTTTTGTCCTATGTCATCATCCTGGGTGACTTTATCTACGACTTCGCTCGTATTCGTCCCTTGCGCAACATGTACCGCGCGCAGGCCGAGGGCATGTCCGAGAACAAGCTCAACGCTCTTATCGAGCGCGCAGCTGCCGAGGAGGACAAGAAGGACTCCAAGAAGAAGTAACGTTTGCATACATACTTATCGCTAAGATATAAGGCGCGTCGTTTTTGCGGCGCGCCTTTTTACTGTTCTATAGATAGATGGAGTGGCACATGATTCGAGCTGCCCTGACGGTCGAAGAGGCCCTGGAGGGTATGAAGTCCCTGGAGCCCAAGATTAAAAACTATGCGCGCCTGGTTGTCCGCAAGGGCGTAAACGTTAAGCCCGGCCAGGAAGTCGTCGTTCAGTCTCCGGTTGAGTGCGTGCCGTTTGCGCGCGTGGTGGTCGCGGAGGCCTATGCTGCCGGCGCCGGCCACGTGACGGTCATCTGGGCCGATGATGCCGTGACGAGGCTCACGTACGAGCATGTCGAGAAAAGCTATTTTGAGCAGACGCCCGAGTGGAAGCGCCTGCAGCTGGATTCCCTGGCCCAGGACGGTGCCTGCTTTATCTTTATCGAGGGTGCGGACCCCGCCGCCCTTAAGGGCATCGATCCCGCTAAGCCCGCTGCAGCTTCTAAGGCAAAGAACACGCAGTGCAAAGTTTTCCGCCGTGGACTGGATTACAACATCAATCCGTGGTGCATCGCCGGCGCTCCGGTCGTGGCTTGGGCGCGCGAGGTGTTCCCGGGAGACGCCGATGAGGTTGCAATCTATAAGCTGTGGAATGCGATTCTGCACACCGCTCGCGCCGATGGCCAGGACCCAGAGAGCGACTGGGAACTCCATGACGCCGCATTCGAAAAGAACCTGCGTTTCCTGAACGACAATCGTTTCGACCGCCTGCATTACACCGCGGCAAATGGAACCGATCTGACGATTGGCATGACGAAGGGTCACGAGTGGGCCGGCGGCAAGGGCAAGACGCCCGATGGGCACCCCTTCTTCCCCAACATTCCCACCGAGGAAGTCTTCACTTCGCCCGATCGCATGCGCGCCGACGGTATCGTGTACTCGGCCATGCCGCTCATCCACCACGGCAATAAAGTCGACGATTTTTGGATTAAGTTCGAGGGCGGCCGCGTGGTGGGCTACGACGCCCGCGTGGGCAAGGCAACGCTCGCAAGTATCATCGATACTGACGAGGGCGCTGCTCACCTGGGAGAGGTCGCGCTCATTTCCAAGAACACGCCGATCCGCGAAAGTGGTGTTCTGTTCTACGATACGCTCTATGACGAGAACGCTAGCTGCCATCTCGCGCTAGGTGTCGGTTTCCCCGAATGCATCGAGGGTGGGTACGACATGTCCAAGGAGGAGCTCCTGGAGCATGGTGTTAACGTCTCGAGCACGCACGTCGATTTTATGATCGGCACGGACGACATCGATATTACGGGCATTACGCCTGATGGACGTGAAGTTGTGATTTTCCAGAACGGCCAATGGAGTTGGGAATAGTCCTAGACCGTGGTACAATGCCACCCGCGGGCCGTTAGCTCAGCTGGCAGAGCAGGGGACTTTTAATCCCAAGGTCCAGGGTTCGAACCCCTGACGGCCCACCATAGAATAGAAAGCGATCGACTCCGGTTGGTCGCTTTTTTGTTGCCAAGGCATGGGTTCGAACCCGTCGGGGCGCGGAGCTGAGTAAACGCGTGAGCGTTTGCCAGCGCAGCGCGCAAGGCGCGAAAGCGCCGCAGCGGCCGCCTGCGAAGCAGGCTGAACCCCTGACGGCCCACCCAAAGATTGTTGAGACGGTCAACTTCGGTTGGCCGTCTTTTTTGTTGCCGGTGCACGGGTTCGAACCCGAACTTCTCTATATATAAGAACGCTTGGCGAACAAAACCCGCCTTTTACCGATGGGAAACAAATAGCTGATGCCTTTGGGGTAAAGTAGCGCTCCAGAGATGACCGATGTCTCAATACTCATAAAACAGCTGGTCATCGCCAATATCAGAAGCCAATGCTTCAGTTATAACCTCAGGGACGCGACTGAGGGACATATTCATTTGTGAACAAAATATGGAGTGCGCGATTCCCGCCCCCGGGGCCCCTCCGGTCTGGCAATATATCTCCTTGCCGCGCGGCCCGGTGGAACCGGATGAGCCGCAAAGCGTGCACCTTGAGAACCGGATACTGCGAGG
>DBFCNY010000284.1:0-2964 GCA_048298285.1 Collinsella sp. | reverse complement strand
CAAAGAAGGCCACTTAATGTGGCCTTCGTCTTGCGCAGGACTGTCCGAAATAGCGAGCAAAAGCCCAAGCGGCCCTCTCGGTTCAGCCCCGGAGCGGTATTAGAGATGCAGCACGCGGTCGCGGATCTCCTCGGTTCGACCCTGGTTCCAGAATTGGGTACCGATGTAGCCGCACGTACGACGAGCGACGTTCATCTTCTCCTGGTCGCGGTTGCCGCAATTGGGGCACTCCCACACCAGCTTGCCATCGTCCTCAACAATCTTGATCTCGCCATCGTAGCCGCACACCTGGCAGTAGTCGCTCTTGGTGTTGAGCTCGGCGTACATGATGTTGTCGTAGATGTACTGCATCACGCGAATGACAGCCTTGAGGTTGTCCTGCATGTTGGGAACCTCGACGTAGGAGATAGCACCGCCCGGCGAAAGCTGCTGGAACATGCCCTCGAACTTAAGCTTATCGAAGGCATCGATCTCCTCGGACACATGGACGTGGTAGCTGTTGGTGATGTAGCCCTTGTCCGTCACGCCCGGGACAATGCCAAAACGGCGCTGCAGGCACTTGGCAAACTTGTAGGTCGTCGACTCAAGCGGGGTGCCGTACAGCGAAAAGTCGATATCGCTTTCGGCCTTCCACTCGGCGCACTTGTCGTTCATGCGCTGCATGACGGCCATGGCAAACGGCGTGCCTTCCTTCTCGGTGTGGCTGTGGCCCGTCATGTACTTGACGCACTCATACAGGCCGGCATAGCCCAGGCTGATGGTGGAGTATCCGCCCACGAGCAGCTTGTCGATCGTCTCGCCCTTCTTCAGACGAGCAAGGGCGCCGTACTGCCAAAGAATCGGCGCGGCGTCAGAAAGTGTACCCATCAGGCGCTCATGACGGCACAGCAGGGCACGGTGGCACAGCTCAAGGCGCTCATCGAAGATCTTCCAGAACTTGTCCATATCCTGGTGCGAGCTCAGTGCGACATCAGGCAGGTTGATGGTCACAACGCCCTGGTTAAAGCGACCATAGTACTTGGGCTTGTTCGGGTCGTAGTTCAGCGCGTTGGCAACGTTGTTAAAACCATTGCCCGAGCGGTCGGGCGTCAAGAAGCTGCGGCAGCCCATGCAGGTATAGCAATCGCCGTTGCCGGCGGTCTCGCCCTTCGACAGCTTGAGCTCGCGCATCTTCTTCTCGGAGATGTAGTCGGGAACCATGCGCTTGGCGGTGCACTTGGCAGCCAGCTGGGTCAGGTAGAAGTACGGGGAATCCTCGTGAACGTTATCGTCCTCGAGTACATAGATAAGCTTGGGGAATGCCGGGGTAATCCACACGCCGGCCTCGTTCTTAACGCCCTCGTAGCGCTGGCGAAGCGTCTCCTCCACGATCATGGCAAGGTCGTGCTTCTCCTGCGGCGTACGGGCCTCGTTAAGATACATAAAGACCGTCACGAACGGCGCCTGGCCATTGGTGGTCATAAGGGTCACGACCTGATACTGAATCGTCTGGACGCCACGACGGATCTCATCGCGCAGACGGTCCTCAACGACCTCACGGACCTTCTCGGCAGACGCAGAGACGCCAAGCTCATCGAGCTCGCGAGCGACTTCGCCGCGAATCTTTTGACGGCTCACCTCAACAAAGGGGGCAAGATGGGTCAGCGAAATAGACTGGCCGCCGTACTGGGAGGAAGCAACCTGGGCGATGATCTGCGTCGCGATATTGCAGGCAGTCGAGAAGCTGTGCGGCTTCTCGATCAGCGTGCCCGAAATAACAGTGCCGTTCTGGAGCATGTCCTCCAGGTTCACCAGATCGCAGTTGTGCATGTGCTGGGCAAAGTAATCCGAATCGTGGAAGTGGATCAGGCCCTCATTATGGGCGTCCACGATCTCCTGGGGCAGCAGCACGCGCTGGGTCAGGTCCTTGGAAATCTCGCCGGCCATATAGTCGCGCTGAACGGAGTTGACGGTCGGGTTCTTGTTGGAGTTCTCCTGCTTGACCTCTTCGTTATTGCACTCGATCAGCGACAGAATCTTGTCGTCGGTCGTGTTCTTCTGGCGCTTCAGGCTCTGAACATAGCGATAGATGATGTAGTGGCGGGCAACCTCGTAGCAGTCGAGACGCATAATCTCGTCCTCGACCAAATCCTGGATCTCCTCGACCGAAACGGTGTGCCCCGCGTTCTCGCATGCCTCGGCGACGTTTTGCGCCGCATAAACCACCTGGCGGTCGGTTAGACGAGAGCTCTCCTCGACCTCCAAGTTGGCGGCGCGGATGGCATTGACGATCTTATCGATGTCAAAGACAACCTCGGTGCCGCTGCGCTTGATGATCTTCATCCTCTTGCCTCTTTCACGTCGTAGCCTCATTGCGCTTCAGAGCCAAACGATGCCCGGCAGGGCTTGCCCCTGTCTTGCGGCGCCGTCGCGCAATCTGTGTTCTCGATAAACCATAAGTCCTCATGCGGACAATCCTCGCGGCCGATCAGGCGGCTCAAAGGCGTGTCCAAATGGGACGAATAAGGTCTTCGTTCTCTGTCCGCCATCTATCATACGACAAAGACGCATCTATATCCTGTATTCTTTTTTTAGTTCAAACACAACATATAGTGTTTCAGCAGGTCAAAGCAATTAGTCTATTTGCAGACGCATTAAAAATGAGGGGCTCTTGGCAAGCCGCTAAAACGTTACCAACTCGACTACCTGCAAGGCAGTTATAAAACCCCCTTAAGCAAGACGTGGACAAATCCTACCAAAACCAAGCCACTCGCGCCAAAAGAATCCAAAAGATTATGCTTGACCAACATGTTGCGGTCGAGCTGATATCAAGTCCGGCACAAGCGATCCTTCAAACTCAAAAGTCATCCATCAGCCACGGCCGAAGCATTTTGACTGAATTGCTCAAGAAAACAAAACAGCCTAGAGGCAAAGCCTCTAGGCTGCGAACATTTGGTGGGCGTTAGAAGATTTGAACTTCTGACC
>DBFCNY010000283.1:0-10367 GCA_048298285.1 Collinsella sp. | reverse complement strand
TTGAGAAGGGCCCCGGGGCAACACCCGGGGCCCTTTCTGGCCTAGTGCCATATGAAAGCATGAGCCGTCGTCCGAATGGGCGGCGGGCGTAATAGGAGAGGAGCTACGATGGCTGCAGGCAAAACCTTCTATGACATCCTGGGCGTATCCAAGAGCGCCTCCGACAAAGAGATCAAGAGCGCGTTTCGCAAGCTCGCGCAAAAATATCACCCCGATGCCGGCGGCGACGAGGCCAAGTTTAAGGAAATTAGCGAGGCCTACGAGACGCTTTCGGACGAGAAGAAGCGCAAAGAGTACGACCAGATGCTCATGTTCGGCGGCATGCCGGGCGCGGGCGGTGCGTATGGCGGCGGCTACGGTGCCGGCGCTGGTGCGAGCGGCTGGGGCGATATCTTCGACAGCATCTTTAGCGGCAACGGTGCCTGGGGCAGCGATTGGGGCTCGGGCTTTGCCGGGACCGCGGGCGCTGCCGGTGCCGGCGCGGGCCGCAACCGCGCGCGCAAGGGCGGCGACCTGTCGCTGACCGTCGACGTAACGGCCGAGGACGCGTTTCGCGGCGTGACGCACAAGGTCACCTACCGCATTCCCTCGACGGGCGAGCAGCAGACCATTACGGTCTCGGTGCCCGCGGGTGCCGTGGATGGCGGCAAGCTGCGTTACAAGCGCCGCGGCGAGTACGGCGTTGCCGGAGGCGAGCGCGGCGACCTGGTCGTGACCACGCACGTGGAGGAGCATCCGCTGTTTAAGCGCAAGGGCGCCGACGTGACCATGGAGGTGCCGATCTCGGTCTACGAGGCGGCGCTCGGCTGCACGGTGGACGTGCCCACGCCCGGTGGCGCGACGGTTCGTCTGAAGGTGCCCGCGGGTACCCAGACGGGCAAGAAGTTCCGCTTTAAGGAGATGGGCGCGCCCGACGTCAAACATCGCGGCCGCACGGGCGCGCTGCTTGTCGAGATCAAGGTGCAAGTTCCCACGAACCTGTCCGGCGACGAGCGCGAGGCCATGACCAAGTTGCGCGAGGCCGACACGCGCGACTATCGCGAGAAGGTCAACCGTTACAAGGCGACGTACTAGGGCGATCGTGGCGCACGCCCGCGCCCGCGGGCTTATGATGGACGATAACGAGACGGAAAGGGGTCAGGTAGCATGGCCGAGGACAATAGGAACAAACCGCTGTACATGATCAGCGTGGCGGCCGAGCTGACCGGCATGCATCCGCAGACTCTGCGCGTCTACGAGTCCAAGGGCCTGGTGAACCCCCAACGCTCGGGCGGCAACACGCGTCTGTATTCGCGTGCCGATATCGAGCGCCTGGAGCTCATCAACCAGCTCACCGACGAGGGCATCAACCTTGCCGGCGTGGTGCGCATCCTCGATATGAAGGAGCGTGCCGAGGAGCGCGAGCACGAGAACGAAAAACTCCGTGCCCGCGTGCGCCAGCTCGAGGACGAGCTGCACGAGTTCAAGATGCAGAAGAAGATCACCGCCCTGGCCCCGCGCGATGGCTCGGTCAACCCCGAGCAAGTTATGCGCAAACTGCTGGGCGACGGAGGGGATTTGTAGTTACGCGGTTTTATCAAACCGCGTAACCAGTCGACGCTGCAAGCCCGCCAGAGCGGCAATCTGCCTTTCAACTTCGGCGGCATGATCAAAAGATCAATGCCGCCTTGTTTCAAGACACCTTGCTCGCTCTGGCGGGCTTTCGCTGTCCGCGCCAAAACATCGACGTTGTTATGGGTAGTCATTGGGGACGTTCTTAAATGACTAGTCGAAAGGGACACTCTTGCACTAAATCTGCCGGCCCTCGCCGGGTTCGTCCTTTACTTTACCGAGATAAAGTGAACGTGCAGATTCGTAACCCACTCGCAACCGTTCTATGGCACGATATTGAACGAATGTATGCTATGCGCCCAAATCTTTTGGGCAGAGTGGGAGATAGTATGGTCAAGCTGTACGAGGACGGCATCTACCTGCGCGGCGGCAGCGAGGTTGTGCCTGCGGCCGAGGCTGCCGAGCGCGGTATTACGCAGGCGCCCGAGGATGCCAAGCGCGGCACCATCGCGTATTCGATCCTTCAGGCACACAATACGTCCGGCAATCCCGAGGCGCTCAAGATTCGCTTCGACGCCATGGCGAGTCACGACATCACCTTTGTCGGCATCATCCAGACGGCGCGCGCCTCGGGCATGGAGCAGTTCCCACTGCCCTACGTGCTCACCAACTGTCACAACTCGCTGTGCGCCGTGGGCGGCACCATCAACGAGGACGATCATGTCTTTGGCCTCTCGGCTGCCAAAAAGTACGGCGGCATCTTCGTTCCGCCCCATATCGCGGTCATCCATTCCTTTATGCGTGAGAACTTCGCGGGCTGCGGCAAGATGATCCTGGGTTCCGACTCGCACACCCGCTATGGTGCCCTGGGTACCATGGCCGTGGGCGAGGGCGGCGGCGAGCTGGCAAAGCAGCTGCTGCGCGACACCTACGATGTCGCCTATCCCGGCGTCGTCGCCATCTACCTCACGGGTTCCCCGCGCCCCGGCGTCGGCCCGCACGACGTGGCGCTCGCCATCATCCGCGCCGTCTTTGCCAAGGGCTACGTCAAGAACAAGGTCATGGAGTTCGTGGGCCCCGGCATCGCGAGCATGACGACTGACTATCGCAACGGCGTCGACGTCATGACCACCGAGACCACCTGCCTGTCGAGCATCTGGGCAACCGACGAGGACACGCACGCGTTTTTGACCATGCACGGCCGCGGCGACGACTACCGCGAGCTCAAGCCCGCCGATGTCGCCTACTACGACGGCTGCGTCGAGGTCGACCTGTCGAGCCTCAAGCCCATGATCGCGCTGCCGTTCCATCCTTCCAACGGCTTTGAGATCGACGAGCTCAACGAGAATCTCGAGGACATCCTGCACGAGGTGGAGCTTGAGGCCGCCAAGATCGGCGAAGGCAAGACGCACTTTAGCCTGCTCGACAAGATCGTCGACGGCAAACTGCACGTGCAGCAGGGCGTTATCGCCGGCTGCTCGGGCGGCAACTACGACTCCGTGGTTCAGGCTGCCCGCGTACTCAAGGGCGCCAACACCGGCTGCGGCGAGTTCTCGTTGTCGGTCTATCCCACGAGCCAGCCCGTGGCGCTCGAGCTTACACGCCGCGGCTACATCTACGACCTTATGGAGGCCGGCGCGATTGTGCGCACGGCATTCTGCGGCCCGTGCTTCGGCGCCGGCGACACGCCTGCCAACAACGGCCTTTCGATCCGCCACACCACGCGCAACTTCCCCAATCGCGAGGGTTCCAAGCCGGGCAACGGTCAGCTGAGCGCCGTGGCCCTGATGGACGCCCGCTCCATTGCGGCGACGGCTGCCAACGGCGGCGTCCTGACGCCGGCGACCGACCTGCCCGAGGAGATTTGGGACGAGGCCTGCGAGTACACCTTTGACGACGCGCCGTACAAGAAGCGCGTGTACTGGGGCTTTGGCAAGGCTGAGCCGGCCGACGAGCTGGTCGAGGGCCCCAACATCAAGCCGTGGCCCGCGATGGAGCCTCTCGGCGACGACATCCTGCTCAAGGTGTGCTCCAAGATCATGGACCCGGTCACTACGACCGACGAGCTCATTCCCTCGGGCGAGACGAGCTCCTTCCGCTCCAACCCGCTGGGTCTGGCCGAGTTTACGCTCAGCCGTCGCGACCCTGCCTACGTGGGCCGCTCCAAGGAGGTCGACGCGGTGGAAAAGCGCCGCGTTGCCGGCGAGGCAGCGGGCGACCTGGTGGCACTCGATGCCGAGCTTGCCAGCGTGTTTGAGGCGCTGACCGGCGCGGGTGTCGCGGCCGATGCCAAGGCGACTGAGTACGGCTCCATGCTCTATGCCAAGAAGCCCGGTGACGGTTCTGCCCGCGAGCAGGCCGCGAGCTGCCAGCGCGTAATTGGCGGCCTGGCCAACATCGTCCACGAGTACGCCACCAAGCGCTATCGCTCCAACGTGATGAACTGGGGCATGGTGCCCTTCCAGATGGAGGCCGAGCCCAGCTTTGAGGTGGGCGACTACGTCTTTGTGCCGGGTATCCGCGCCGCGCTCGATGGCGACCTGAAGGGCATCGCCGCCTACGTGGTGCGCGCCGATGGTGCGGTCGAGCAGATTGAGCTCTACATTGCCGATATGACGGCAGAGGAGCGTGCCATCGTCAAGGCTGGCTGCCTGATCAACTACAACAAGTTCAAGGCAGCTGCCGAGTAACGCACTTAATTGTCCGCCCGGGGCCACACCTTTCCCTCGTGCTCACGCGCTTCGCGAGGGTCGCCCGAGGGAAAGGTGTGGCCGGGGCTACCGCGACGTTCTCGTTGGGTCTTGAGGGGCGCTAATAATTGACCGGGACCACCACAAAGTTGCCTGCCCGGCGGGACCTTATTTCGATGGGGTCCAGGTTATTTCATCGTCAAATAGCCAAGTGCGTGACGAGCCACTGTTGCGCGCTGTCTGCGGATCGGGCTCGCAAGTTTGTTCGTAGGCATCTTCGGTACACCGATCCATAAAATCGACGACTGCCGTCTGGTCGCCCTCCATGACGTAGATTACGTCGCCATCCGAGATATAGACCCCCGGTCCTTCATTGTCCACGTAGCCGGGGTCGTATGAGACGTTGCACAATCTGCTCCCGTTTGCCGCATCGAGCTCAAGGGTCGAATAATACCCGCCAACCATTTGGCCATTCTTGGCTCGATATATTGCGGCGCCGTACCATCGCTTAAACGTCTTGCCTTTGAGTAAACTGGTTGCCTTGCCGATAAGCTGCTCATCTTGGGTATAGCGCGTGGCTCCAAGTTCGATTCGGGGATAGTTACTGACCCCAAGCGCTGCGGGCGTACCGTCGAAATCGACGGTGATTGAATCGGGTTTGATGATATCGGTGAGGATTTCGATGGGGTAGCTTACGGTTTCAACCGCCGCCTGCGTTGCCGAGGCAGGGAGAAATGCGAGATAGATAATGCCCACGCCGACTGCGGTAATTGCAAACGCTAAGACGAGCAGGCCGATATAGGTGGAGCGTTTCACGGCGGGTACCTCGCAAACAGTATGCATTCATTAAGATAAGTGATACCAGCTTACGACAATATTCAAAAGAAAGCGATCGGTCGAAATGACGGGGCGAAAAGGCCCTATTGGGCTTCGATTTGACCTCTAATAGAAGTATTTGCCCCACTCATTCTGGGCGTGAGGTCAATAATTGAGTCCACGAGTTTTGAGCGATACTCTTCTCACTAAACTCACTATTTTCACTATAAGCACTATAAATACGATAGGGGGACGACGAGAACAATGTGACGTGCGATAGCTAAGCCGTTTAAGCCGGACTTTGACCTTGAATCTCTGCCTCTATCTGTGCGAACGGGCTATTGTCGGTTCTCGATTCCATCGCTGCGTTCTCGTTGGGTCTTGAGGGACGCTAAGAAATGGACTTGCTTGATGCCGCCTCTGTTATCGGGGCGGCTTCTTTTGTCGAAAACCGCCACAAAGGGGACAGGCGCCTTTGTGGCGGCTCGATTTGTCTTAATCTGTAACACCTTGGCCGCTAAAAGTGGGCCTGGTGTTACAGATTTAGGTTTTCGATTCGGGTGTCTTCTGTTCGTCTCGATTTGTAACAGATAGAGCTCTATTTGCCGAGTAGATGTTACAGATTGAGACAAACGGGTGCCGCTGAACAATTCGTCTCGATTTGTAACATCTGGAGCCAGAAACGGTCGATAGATGTTACAGATTGAGACGGTAGCGCACCTGTGCGGCGGCGGGCCGACATCTTTACCCCTATCTTTCAATCACTCAGAAAATCTTATATATAGAGACTTAGATTTGTGTATAAGATCGCGCAAAGCTGGCAACAATACTTCTCGAACAACGTGAAGCCGCCCCGTAGGGCGGCCGCCCCAAGAGAGGTGATTCCATGAGAATCGATAAGCTAGCAATGACGTCGCGCGAGGCGCTGCAGACCGCCATGAGCACGGCTGCCGACGCGCAGGCCGGCGCGGTAGAGCCGATTCACCTGCTGTCCGCCCTGCTCGGTGCCGGCGAGCGCAATATCTCCGTGATCATAGAGCGCATTGGTGCCGACCCGGCTCAGCTCGCACGCTCCACGCAAGATGCCATCGACCACGCGCCCAAGGTTTCGGGCGAGGGCCAGCAGATGGGCCTGTCCAACGAGCTCGTCCGCGTCATCGAAAAGGCCGAGAAGAAGGCCACCAAGATGGGCGACAGCTTTGTGGTGACCGAGCATCTGCTGATGGCGCTTGCCGAGGACAAGGGCGAGGCTGGTCATGTACTTCGCGACGCCGGCGTCACCAAGGAGCGCATCGAGCAGGTCTACGAGGAGCTGCGCGGCGATGATCGCGTGACGTCTGCCGAGGACAAGACCCAGTTTGAGGCGCTGGAGCAGTACGGACGCAACATCTGCGACCTGGCTCGCGCCGGCAAGCTCGACCCGGTCATCGGCCGTACCGATGAGATTCGTCGTACCATTCAGGTCCTGTCCCGCCGCACCAAGAACAACCCCGTGCTCATTGGCGAGCCGGGCGTCGGTAAAACGGCTATCGTCGAGGGCATCGCCCAGCGTATCGTGGCCGGCGACGTGCCGAGCACCCTGCGCGACCGCGACCTCATCGAGCTCGACATGAGCGCGCTGGTCGCCGGCGCCAAGTACCGCGGCGAGTTCGAGGACCGCTTGAAGGCTGTGCTCAAGGAAGTGCAAAAGTCCGAGGGCAAGGTCATCCTGTTCATCGATGAGCTCCACACCATCGTGGGCGCGGGTGCCACCGAGGGCTCCATGGACGCCGGCAACATTCTCAAGCCGGCGCTTGCCCGTGGCGACTTGCACGCGATCGGCGCGACCACGCTCGACGAATACCGCAAGTACATCGAGAAGGACGCGGCACTCGCCCGTCGTTTCCAGACCGTGATGGTCTCCGAGCCCACCGTCGAGGACACCATCTCGATCCTGCGTGGCCTCAAGGAGAAATACGAGATCTTCCACGGTGTGCATATCACCGATAGCGCGCTCGTGGCAGCTGCCGACCTCTCCGATCGCTACATCGCCGACCGCTTCCTGCCCGACAAGGCCATCGACCTGGTCGATGAGGCGGCAAGCCGCCTGCGCATGGAGCTCGACAGCATGCCGGTCGAGATCGATGCCACCACGCGTCAGCTCACCCAGCTGCAGATCGAGGAGCAGGCGCTCATGAAGGAGACCGACGACGCCTCCAAGGAGCGTCTGGAGGCCCTGCGCCAGGAGATTGCCGAGGTCCAGGAAAAACTCAACGTGCAAAAGGCCGGCTGGCTCAACCAGAAGAACGCCATTGACCACGTGCAGGAGCTTAAGAGCCAGCTTGACGAGGCCAAGAGCGAAGAGGAGCGCGCGACGCGCAACGGCGACCTCGGCCGTGCGTCCGAGCTTCGCTACTCCGTGATTCCGGGCCTGCAGCAGCAGATTCAGGATTCCGAGGCTGCGCTCGAGGCACAAAAGCAGCAGGACGGCGAGGGCCTCAACGAACAAGTGACCTCCGATGAGATCGCCGAGGTCGTGAGCGCTTGGACCGGCGTGCCCGTATCCAAGATGATGCAGGGCGAGCTCGACAAGCTGAAGGGCCTGGAGGGCGAGCTGCATAAGCGCGTCATCGGCCAGGACGAGGCCGTCTCCGCCGTCGCCGCAGCTGTGCGCCGCAGCCGTGCGGGCCTCTCCGATCCGGACAAGCCCATCGGCAGCTTCTTCTTCCTGGGCCCCACCGGCGTGGGCAAGACCGAGCTCGCCAAGGCGCTTGCCGAGTGCCTGTTCGACGACGAGCGCGCGCTCGTGCGTATCGACATGTCCGAGTACATGGAGAAGTTCAGCGTCCAGCGCCTAATCGGTGCCCCTCCGGGATACGTGGGTTACGACGAGGGCGGCCAGCTCACCGAGGCCGTGCGCCGTCGTCCGTACTCCGTGATCTTGCTCGACGAGATGGAGAAGGCTCACCCGGATGTCTTCAACGTGCTGCTGCAGGTGCTTGACGACGGCCGTCTGACCGATGGCCAGGGTCGCCAGGTGTCCTTTAAGAACACGATCATCATCATGACGTCCAACGTGGGCTCCAAGGCTATCGCTGAGCTTTCCGGCAAGGACGAGGAGGAGATGCGCCATCAGGTCGACGCGGCCATGGCTCAGACCTTCCGCCCCGAGTTCCTCAACCGTATCGATGATATCGTGGTGTTCCATCCGCTTGGCATGGCGCAGATCGAGAAGATCGTCGACATTCAGCTCGCCGACGTCCGCGCGCGTCTGGCCAAGGAACGCATGACGCTTGCCATCACCCCGGCGGCCAAGCAGCTGCTCGCCGTGGGCGGCTTGGACCCGGTCTTTGGTGCCCGTCCGCTCAAGCGTCTGGTGCAGCGTGAGGTTGTCGATGCCATCGCAGCGGCCATCATCGACGGCACGGTGCGCGAGGGCGATCAGGTGACGGTCGATGTCGACAAGGACGGCGGCTTTACCGTCGTGTGCGATAACACGCCGGCGGCCACCTACGAGGTTCCCGACGCCGAGTAGATTTTGGGCAATGCCTTAAAATCTGCCAGTCGTCTCTAAACGCCAAGGGCGGTGGATCCAATCGGGTCCGCCGCCCTTTTTCGTGCGACAATCGATGATGTTGAGCGGATGCGATGCAAGGAGCTATGCAGATGAAAGACGAGAACAAGACGAACGCACCGGCGGCTGAGATAGCGTCCGCCGCACCAAAGCCCGCGCCGAAACCGGCACCCAAGCCGCGCGACCCCTACATCCGTGCCGAGAACGAGGACGATGACGGCTACGATCCCTACAGCGACCGACGCCCCGAGCGCGAGCCGATGTTCGAAGCCGATCCGTGGCGCTGAGTGCCACCCAAAAGGCCACCAATAAGTTGCGGTGAAATAGGGATTGTTTTGCGGTTTGACCAGCAAAAACAGCCCCTATTTCACCGCAACTGCGTTAGGGATTTTTCTACAGGGGGAGGGTAGTCAAAAAAGCCCCGTCCCAAATCGACTGTCCAGGGAGTCGCATTCGAGCTTGGTTGTCCTCTCAGCCACTCGGCATCCTTCGAGCAGTAATAGTGAAAAAACTTGCTTAAGTGTTAATCAAGTCAGACATAATCTTGCTCTCTAATTAATCAAGAATCGCTATAATTTTGATTAGATAGAGAGCAAGATTGGAGAATCATGGCATTCAACGACTTGATCGCCCAGAAAATAAAGGACTTTGAACAGCAGGGGGTTCCGCAGGTCTTTGAGCGAGACCTTGATCTAGGAAACCCACAGGAGCCAAAGCGCGACAACATCGTAAATGTGATTGTGGGGGCCCGCCGTTGTGGAAAGACGTATCGCCTGTATCAGGAGATGCGGCGGCTTCAGAGCCGGGGCGTCGAGCTTGACCGGATGCTTTACTTCAATTTTGAGGATGAGCGCTTGCGCCCGTATGAGCCATCGCTGCTGGCGGACGTGCTCGACACGTTCTATGCGCTGTATCCTGTTGCTCGAACCGAGGGCGCTTACATTTTCTTTGACGAGATCCAGGAAATTCCCGAATGGGGTGCGTTTCTGCGGCGTGTAGTCGATACGGAGAAAGCGACCGTCTATGTGACGGGATCTTCTTCCAAGATGCTGTCCTCAGAACTTAAGAGCGAGTTCAGGGGTCGTTCTCTTGTGCGAGAGCTTTTTCCGTTGAGTTTTTCGGAATACGTTCGATATAAGACGGGGAGCGTTCCCGAGCCAGATGCGACCTTTTCCCCGAGCGATGCAGCGCTGCTTCGACATCATCTGATCGGGTATCTTGAACAAGGGGGATTCATCGCGACGCTTGAGCAGACGCCTGCAGACGCGATTCAGCTGCTACAGGAATATGCTTCGCGAACGGTCGCCATGGACGTCGTTGAACGTTACGACGTCAAGAACCCTCGCCTGGCATCGCTGTTCTTGACGCGGTGTATGGCATCTTCGGGACGAGAGCTGTCAGTGAACAAAGTGTACAACGAGTTCAAGAGCAGACAGATACCCGTCAGTCGTAATTCGCTCAGCGATTTACTTGAGTATTATGAGGACGCCTACCTGTTATTTTCTGTGCCGGAGTTCACGCGTTCACTGGCAAATAACATGCGGTCTGCGTCTAAGGTCTACGCAGTCGACCCTGCGATGTTTGGAGCATTCTCTCCCGCATCGGCATTGGACCAGGGCCAGAGGCTCGAGACCGCAGTGTTCAATGCGCTAAGAAGAAGGACTCCCGCGGTGAGGACCGGCTCGGTCTGCCGCCTGCTAATCAAAGAGAAGAGCAAAAGCCATGAGGTAGACTTTGTGGCTGGGGACGCGCTTCTC
>DBFCNY010000282.1:0-3336 GCA_048298285.1 Collinsella sp. | reverse complement strand
CGCTTCGAGGGGTGCTTCTTGAGTATATGAAGGCAAAAGGGATATGCAATCTTCATATACGGCCTTCTTTTAGAGGGCGTTGTCCTTACTCTTTCATCTCCTTGCTTCTGGACATTTTGTCTATAGGCAAGAGTCCATGGTCGAGACCATGGTGAAGTTCTGCGGCTAGTAATTACTGCATCACATATCTGTTGTTACCTGAGAGGCTCGCTTTTGCGGGCCTCTTTGCGTTGCTATGGAGCCCTGGCCTGTCGATAAATAACGCGCCCGCTTGCTGGGGAGCAAGCGGGCGCCGTTGAGCGAATATGTTTGCGGCCATAGCCGCTGCAGGTGATGGGTTGTCGACTAGTTAGTCGTCGTGTCGGAATCGTCACCCGAGGCAGAGCCAGAAAGCGAAACCGTCAGCGTGATCGTGCTGTCGGTGGACTGCTTGCCGGTGGGGGAGACGCCCGTAACGGTGGCATTCTCGTTGCCGCTCACGGGGTTGCCGTTCTGATCGCAGAATGCGATGTTGTAGAAACCGGCGTTGTTGAGCGCGGTGACGGCGGCGGAGATGCTCTTGCCGTACAGGTTGCCCGGAACGCTGGCCTTGCCGGACTTCTTGGCGATGACGACGGTGATCGTGGCGCCGGGCTTCTGCTTGCCGCTGGGGTTCCAGCTAATGACGGTGCCTTCGGTGACGGAATCGTTCTCCTGGTAGCTCACGTTGACGCCAAAACCGGCCATGTCGAGAGCGTTGCGCGCCTGGGCCTCGGTCATGTCGGTCAGATCGGGCACCGAGGTGGTGTCCGGGCCGCCAGAGACCTTGTACGAGATGGTCGTGCCCTTCTCGACCTCCTTGCCGGCAGCAGTGCCCTGCTCAAAGACCTGGCCCTCTTCGGCCTCATTGGCTTCCTCCGAAGCGCTGCCCTTCAGCCCCACGCTTGCCAGTGCGGCCTCGGCCTGGTCCTTGGTCAGGCCGACGAGCTGCGGAACCTCAACCTTCTCGGAGGGCTTAGGGCCCTTGGAGATTACCAGGTTCACCCTCGAGCCCTTGGCCTTCTTGGTGTTGCCGTTGGGGGTCTGCTCGGCGACTTTTCCCTCGTCGACATCGTCGTTGTAGCTCTGGTCGACGGTGCCAACCTCAAGGCCGGCTTCCTTGATCAACTCAATAGCGGTTTCCTGGTCCTTGCCCAGCACATCGGGCACCGTGACCTGTTCGCCGCTGAACATGCCCGTGGCAAAGGCCACCACAACGCCAATCACGGCGACGGCGGCAATCACGGCGGCGATGATCTTGTTCTTGTTGGACTTAGGCTTCTCGACCTCGTAGGAGCCCGTGGAGCCCGAGACAGCGCTACGGGCGGTGTTCTGACCGCTCACGCCCGAGACGGGACGAACCATAGCGCGCGTTGAGTCGGAAAGCTCGCGGGTCTTGGTGGCACCCAGGTCGCCGGCGGCACCGATGATGCGCGTGGGCTCCGAGACGTTGACGGCACGGCCGGAAAGGTAGCTGTTGAGCACCTGGCGCAGCTCGTCGGCCGTCTGGAAGCGGTTTGCCGGGTCCTTCTCCATGCACTTGAGGATGATGCGCTCCAGGTCGGCATCGACGCCGGAGTTGATCTGGCTCGGCGGGATGGGGAGCTCGTTGACCTGCTTGAGCGCGACCGAGATGGCGTCGTCGCCGTCAAAGGGTACGCGGCCGGTGGCACACTCGTACATGACGACACCCAGCGAGTAGATATCCGAGGTGGGGCCGAGGTCCTGGCCGCGGGTCTGCTCGGGGCTTACATAGTGGGCGGTGCCCAGCACGTTGTTATCCTGCGTGAGGTGGCTGTTCTTGGCGCGTGCGATGCCAAAATCCATGACCTTGATGTTGCCGTCGGGCAGCACCATGATGTTTTGCGGCTTAATGTCGCGGTGGATGATCTCGTGCTTGTGTGCGACCGAAAGCGCGGAGCTGATCTGCGAGCCGATCTGCGCGACCTTCTTGGGATCGAGGGCGCCGTGGCTCTTGATGCCGCTCTTAAGGTCGGTACCGCGCAGGTACTCCATGACGATGTAATAGGTGTCGCCGTCCTTGCCCCAGTCGTAGACGCCCACGATATAGGGGGAGGACAGGCCGGCAGCTGCCTGGGCCTCCTGCTTAAAGCGGGCGGCGAAGGTGGCATCGCCGGCATACTGCGGCAGCATGATCTTGACGGCAACCGTGCGGTCGAGGACCTGATCCTGTGCACGGAAGACGGTCGCCATACCGCCCGTTCCCACCTTATCCTTGAGGAGGTATCTTCCCCCGAGGACCCTCTGTTCCATTCCTGCTCCTAACATAACTATTCGCTCAACGATGTGTGTAGTACCAAATGTGTGGCCGCTGGGGCCGTGTGGAGCGTTGCCGCTAGCTCATCGGCCGCGGCGCGCCATAAGTATCCGCTTTGATCATGGGCATCACGCTCCCTGTGCGGCGAGCGCCGCGGTCAGGACGATGCCGGCAATCTTGGCCGCCTCGACGTCGTGTTTGTCGTAATCCTCCAAGGCCACCGAGATGGCAACCGTGGGTGAATCGTAAGGTGCAAAGCCAACAAACATAGAGTTGACGTTGGTGCCGCCGGTCTCGGCCGAACCGGTCTTGCCGGCAACCTTGACGCCCGGAATCTGGGCATCGGTGCCGGTACCGGACTGGACGACGGCGAGCATGGCCTGCTTAACCTGGTCGGCCGTGGCAGAGCTGACAGCCTGGCCCAGCGAGCGGGACTGCGTGGTCTTAACCACGGTTCCGTCCGGGGCGAGTATCTGGGACACAAAGAACGGATCCATGACTACGCCGCTGTTGGCGATAGCCGCAGCAATCACGCAATTCTGCATAACGGTGGTCTGCGGGCCAGGCGTGTGGTCCATGCCGACGGGCTGGCCGGCGCCTGCCCAAGCGGTCTCCCACTCGGTCATAAGCGACGGGTCGGCCATGATGGAAGCCGCGGTGGTCAGATCCTGACCGAGCTTTTGACCGTAGCCAAAGGCATTGGCAAACTGGACGAGCGAGCTGGCACCGACCTCGTTGGCCACCTGGCCAAAGACGACGTTGGACGACACGGCGAAGGCCTGCTGCAGGCTGATGGTGCCGTAGCTCTCGTTGGCATCGTTGGTGACCGGCGCGTTGCCGATGTCCATGGAGCCGGGCGCCTGGTACGTGCTGGTAAGGCTGGCGGTGCCGGTTTCGAGCGCCGCGGAGAGTGTGACGACCTTAAAGGTCGAGCCCGGGGTGTAAAGCGCGTCCATGGCACGGTCGTACATGGAGCCGTCCTCGCCGCCGCCCGACTGGAGCAACGCGTCGATGTTGGTGTTGTCGTAGGTGGGCGAGCT
>DBFCNY010000281.1:0-11098 GCA_048298285.1 Collinsella sp. | reverse complement strand
TCTCGGATGTGCACGGCTACAACAAGGTCGACGGAAAGGTCGTGCCCGATCAGGGCAAGCTCACGCTTCGCGGCTACAGCATCGAGGATCTGGTCAACAATGCCCAGGCCGAGAATCGCTACGGCTACGAGGAAGTCGCCTATCTGCTTATCACGGGTTCGCTGCCCAACAAGGAAGAGCTCGACGGCTTTTGCGAGCGCCTGGGCGCCTTTAGACATCTGAGCGACGAGTACGTCAAAGAGTTCCCTATGACCACGGTGTCGTCGAGCATCATGAACGTGCTCCAGCGCGCCGTGCTGCTGCTCTACGCCTTCGATGCCGAACCAGACGTGATCACGCCCGAGCACGAAATCGACGTCGCCATTTCCATGCTCGCACGTCTCCCGCGCATCGCCGCCTTCGCCCACATGGCCTCGATTGCCAAGCTTCGCGGCTCCGAGGTTCACGTGCCGCACCCCACGCCCGGCCTCTCCACCGCCGAGACCATTCTGCAGGTCCTGCGCGGCGGCATGGCGTTCACCCGCGATGAGGCGATGCTGCTCGACGTTATGCTCATGCTGCATGCCGAGCACGGCGGCGGCAACAACTCCACCTTCGCTTGCCGCGTGCTGTCGTCTTCGGCCACCGACCCGTATTCCGCCTACGCCGCGGCTATCGGCTCGCTCAAGGGCCCGCGCCACGGCGGTGCCAATGCCAAGGTCGTGTCTATGCACGAGAACATCCGCGCGCATGTTTCCAACTGGGAAAACGAGGACGAGGTCGCGGCTTACCTGGGCAAGATCCTCGACAAGCAGGCCTTCGACGGCACGGGCCTCATCTACGGCATGGGCCACGCCGTCTACACGCTGAGCGACCCACGCGCCGAGGTGTGCCGTCGTTACGCGCGTACGCTTGCCGCCAAGAAGGACCTGGGCGATGAGTTCGCACTCATCGAGCGCATTGAGCGCCTGGCCCCGCAAGTGATGCGCGACCACGGCATGACCAAGCCCATCTGTGCCAACATCGACCTGTACACGGGCTTTATCTACAAGATGCTCGGCGTGCCCGAGACGCTCTTTACGCCGCTATTCGCCGTCGCCCGCATGGCAGGCTGGTCGGCGCACCGCATGGAAGAGCTCTTCTGCGCGCACCGCATCATCCGCCCCGCCTACCGCCCGGTTATCGAGCCGCTGGAGTACAAGCCGCTCGCCGATCGATAGGACGCGGACCGTTATAGAACCCGAGCGTGGCCAGGGCATCACCGCCCTCGGCCACGCTTTTTATGCCAGCAGAAAGGGCTGCAACGAATGATTGTGTTTTCCGATATGGATGGAACGCTGCTGACGAGTGATAAGCAGATGAGCGATGCCACCTGGGCGATGCTCGACGAGCTTGCGCGCCGCGGTATTGAGTTTGTGCCCTGCACGGGGCGCCCGCTGTCGGGCATCTTTGAGCCCATCCTCGCCCACCCCGCCGTACACTACGCGGTCTGTGCCAACGGTGCCAGCGTCTGGCAGCTCGACGACGGTATGCCCACCGATACCTCACGTGCTACGCGCATCTTGAGCCGACCGCTCGACCGCGCCATCGCCCACCGCATCCACAGCATCGCCGCCGGCCATGACGTCACCTTCGATATCTTCGCGGACGGGCAGTGCTTCCTCCCCCGCTCGCTCTACACGCGCCTGGATGAGTTCTGCGGCGGCGACCCCCACATCGCGGCTTCGCTCAAGCGCACACGAACGCCGATCGACATGGATATCGACAGCAAAATCGACGATGTCGAGACGCTCGAGCGCATCGCCATGTACTGGCACGACCCCGCCGATCGCGACGCCATCGCGGCGGCGCTCGACACGCTCGGAGGCATTGAGGTCACGCGTTCGTACGCCATGAATATCGAGGTCATGGGCGAAGGCGCCACCAAGGGAACGGCCCTCACGTGGCTGTGCGAGCATCTGGGCGAGCCCCTTGCCGACGCCTGGGCGTTCGGCGACAACATCAACGACATCCCCATGCTGCAGGCGGCGGGCCACGGCATGGCCATGATCAACGCCGAGCTCGAAGACCGCGAGGCCGCCGACGCCATCACCGAATACGACAACGACCACGACGGCGTCGCCCGCACCATCATGGCCGCCCTCGCCTAGTCATTGGGGACGTTCTTAAACGACTAGTCACTGGGGACACTCTTCGCAAAAAGCTGCAAGGACTGTCCCCCACTGCCGGCAGAAAAAGAACGTCCCCATCTGCCGGATTAGGAGAAACTCTCCAGCACACGGCGGAGCTCACGCTGAACGGCATGGTCGCGGTTGCAGCCTACGACGCGATCGGCAACCGCTTTGAGCGCGGGACGCGCGTTTTCCATCGCGCAGCCCGTGCCGACAAAGCGAATGATCTCGTAGTCGTTCATCGAGTCGCCAAACGCCATGACCTCGTCGCGTTCGACGCCATAGTGCTCCATGAGCTGCTCGATTCCCGAGGCTTTCGACACACCGGGCTGCATGGCATCGATCCATGCGTTTCCAGAAGGCGCAAAGGTAAAGAGCTGGCCAAGCTCGCGCTGCAGTACGTAGGCACTGTCCATAACGGCACAGTCATCGCAAAAGATACTCGCCTTGATGATATTTACGCTGGGATCGGGCAGCTCCCAAATGCGCTCGGCATTGGGAAGGTCCTTATCGACCTCACGCACGAACTTGCACTCGTCATCGAGCAGGAAGGACTTGGTTCGGTCAAAGAGCGCAAGATGCAGATTGGGAAACGTCCTGACGGCTTGGGCGAGCCTTCGAATCGCCAGGTGGGAATACACCTCACGGTCTACCATCTTACCGTCGGCGTAGACCTGGGCGCCGTTAGCGGCGACAAAGTCCATCTTGTCGCGAACGGGCGCAAAGAACTCACACAGGCGATCGTAGCGACGACCTGACGATGCAGCGAAATGCACACCATGCTCGTGTAGCGCCAGAATCAGTTCGTAGGTCTCGGGAGGCACCTGGCCGTTTTCGTCAAGCAGTGTGCCGTCCATATCGGATGCAATCAGTTTAAACATAGAAAAGCTCCCTTTGGGTACGTTGGACTCGAACGCGTATCCGATTCCAACGTACCCAAAGGGAGCTCAAATAAGACTCCGCGGGCGTAAACGTTACAAGGACCTGGCAAATAGCTCACACATGCCAGAGGTCCTACGGTCGCGGCGTCAAGCAGCCCGCCAAAGAGTGTCCCCGATGACTAGTCGTTTAAGAACGTCCCCGATGACTAGTCGGCGTAGGTGAAGGTCGTGACGTCGAACATGCCCTCGGGGCGAATGCGGAGCGTCGGGATGACCGGTAAGGGCAGGAAGATGATGCCCATGATGGGATCGAGTGGTGGCTCAATACCCATGGCGCGCGCCTTGACCATAAAGTCGTCGTGCTGCGCGGCGACATCCTCGGCCGTGCCCTCGCTCATCAGGCCACCAAGCGCCAGCGGAATACGCGCCACGACCTCGCCGTTGCGCACCAGCACGTGGCCGCCCTGCCCCACGGCTTCAACAGCCGCCATCATATCGGCCGCGTTGTCGCCCACCACGCACACGTTGTGCGAGTCGTGACCAATCGTCGAGGCGACGGCACCGCCCGTGATGGTAAAGCCGCGCACCCAGCCGCGACCGATATGCTTGCCGACGAGCCCCATGCCGGCGGGACCGTCGCCATCGGCGCCCTCGGCCTGCAGTGACACGCCGCGGCCGTGGCGCTCGATCAGCATAATGCGGCGCAGGCCCTCGGCACTCTCGGGGCGAGCCATACCCGTGATGGCCTTACCCGGCACCACGTCGATCACGGCCTCGCCCGGCTTAAAGGCATAGTCGAACACGTCGAGCGATAGCTTCGGCAGCTTAACGGAAGCGCGCAGCTCATCGGCAAGGGCCGCAACCTCGGCCATCTCGGGTGCAATCTCGCCCACAAAGGTGCCGTCCTGCGCCACCAAAGCACCGGCGGCATAAACACGATGCGGAGCCGTGGCAAACGTTAGGTCGTTGAGTACCAGCAGGTCGGCACGCTTGCCCGGGGCGATGGCGCCACGCAGTTCGTGCGGGTCGCGGCAACCGTGGTCCAGGCCAAACGCCTCGGCCGTGGACAGGGACGCCATAGAGATGGCAACCACGGGGTCAATACCGGCCTCGATAGCCACGCGGCAGGCATTGTCAATCATACCGGTCGCAAGCGCATCGGAAGGGGCGCGGTCGTCAGTCGCAAAGCAGCAGCGGCGGGCGCGCGCGGGATTCTCCAGCAGCATCGGGGACAAATTGGCCAAGTCGTGGCTGCACGTGCCCTCACGCAGCATCACATACATGCCGCGGGATAGCTTGTCGAGCGCCTCCTCGGGAATCGTCGACTCGTGGTCGGCGATAATGCCCGCTGCGGCATAGGCGTTGAGGTCCTTACCGGCAACGAGCGGCGCATGGCCGTCGACCTGCTTGGACGGCGTCTGGTTGGCAGCATCGATGCGAGCACAGGTCTCGGGGTCGGCCATAAAGACGCCCGGCAGGTTCATCATTTCGCCCAGACCAAAGACATCGCCTGGATGCTCGGCAAAAAACGCCTGCATATCGGCAGCCGAAATAACGGCACCGGCCTGCTCGTCGGGCAGCGCGGGCACGCACGAAGGCATCATGTACTTGATGGAGATGGGTGCGCGGCGGCCATCCTCGATCATAAAGCGCAAGCCGTCGAGACCGGCAACATTGGCAATCTCGTGGCTGTCGGCAATGGCGGTGGTAGTACCGCGCGTCGCGGCCATGCGAGCATACTCGGCGGGACGGATGTTCGAAGACTCGATATGCAGATGCCCGTCAATAAAACCGGGAGCGAGATAGCGACCCTGGCAGTCGATGACCTCAGTTGCCTCGTAGGTGCCAGCGGCATCGTCACGACCATCGTAGAGCACGCCGACGATCACACCGTCCTTGACGGCAACGCTACCGGGCGCCACACGCTGGCCATACACGTCGACGATCTGCGCATTGGTAAACAGCGTGTCGACGGGCACGCGGCCCTCGGCGGCCTCGATCACAGACCTCATGACCTCAACGGACATACATACTCCTTTAACCGTAGAAAAAAGCTGCGGAGCGGACAAACCTTCACCGCAGCAAACCAATAGCCATTGTATGCCCAAACGATGGGTCAACAATACGCCTCTCCGCTTAACGGCACCGCCAAATGATCCCTCCGTCCCCATGGGACCGTCGTAACCAAAAAGGCCGCAGTCGGGATTCCCGGCTGCGGCCTTATTGCACTTGTGAGGTCAACTCGCTCGTTAGACCAACTTGAAGCCCTTGCGCTTGCCTACGGAGAGGGTGTCGCCCAGTTTGAGGGCGCTGGGGTCGATGTTGTAGCTCTTGGGAGCCACGGCCTCGCCGTTAATCTTGACGCCGCCGCCATCGATATCGCGACGGGCCTGACCGGCGCTGGCCGAAAGGCCCAGGTCCTTGAGCAGGCCGGCGAGGTAAATCTGGCCCTCGTCGTTGACGGTCAGCTCAACGTGCTTCTCGGGGAAGTCGGCGAGTTGGCCCTCCTTGAACACACGGTCGAACTCGGCCTGGGCCTCGTCGCCGGCGCCGGCGCCGTGGTAGGTGTCGCACAGGTCGCGGCCCAGAGCGCGCTTGAGCTCATAGGGATCGGCAGAGCCGTCGGCCAGAGCAGCGTCGATCTTGTCGACCTCGGCCGGGGTGAGTGAGCTTGCCAGGCGGTAGTACTTGCCAATCATCTCGTCGGGGATGGACATGGTCTTGCCGAACATATCCTTGGGCGCGTCGGTCAGGCCGATGTAGTTACCGTAGGACTTGGACATCTTACGGACGCCATCGGTGCCCTCGAGCAGCGGCATGGTGAGCGCGATCTGGGGCTCCATGCCCATCTTCTCCATGAGCTCACGGCCGGCGAGCAGGTTGAAGAGCTGATCGGTGCCGCCCATCTCCACGTCAGCCTTAATCATGACCGAATCGTATGCCTGCATCACGGGATACAGGAACTCGTGCAGGGCAATCGGCGTCTGGGACTGGTAGCGCTTGGTAAAGTCGTCGCGCTCGAGAATGCGGGCGACGGTGAACTTGGAGCACACCCGCAGCAGGCCGGCAAGGTCCATCGAAAGGATCCAATCGCCGTTGTGCACGATGGTGGTCTTCTCGGGATCCAGGATCTTCATGGCCTGGCTCACGTAGGTCTCGGCGTTAGCCTCGATCTGCTCCTGCGAAAGCTGCGGGCGGGTGGAGTTCTTGCCCGACGGGTCGCCGATCAGCGCGGTGCCGTTGCCGATGATGAGGGTGACATTGTGTCCCAGGTCCTGGAACTGGCGCATCTTGCGCAGGGGCACGGCGTGGCCCAGGTGCAGGTCGGGGCTGGTGGGATCGACGCCGAGCTTGATGTTGAGGGGCTCGCCCTTCTCAAGCTTCTTGCGAAGGTCGGCCTCGGGGACGATCTTGGCAGCGCCCGAGGTGATGATACGCATTTGCTCGTCGACAGACAGCATTGGGTATCCTCCTTTTGCTATAGCACCCTCACCGGATACGGCGGTGCTCGAAGTTCATAAACCCACTAATAATAACCAAAACGGCGCGGTCGAACACCTACGATAGGAAAATCCTCGTCCTGCCGCATGCGTCGATAGCGACCGGTAGACGCGTGCCGTCGCGCTCGACTAGGTAGCGCATCTGCCGACGGCGTTGGCAGTCACGGCAATGGACCTGCCCCGTTGCATCGGTGGCACAGGTTCCCTCGGCGGTCAGCAGGCAGTGCTCGCACACCATAAGCTCAGGGCGGTCGGCATCCACGGGGCCCAAAACGCCGGGGCGATCGGCGAGGCCGGCAACGAGCTCAGCGTCGTTGGTGACAAGCTCGGCAGGCAAGTACACCCGCCGTGCGCCAAGCCCGCGCAGCCAAGCAAGCGTGGCACGATTCGCGCAGAACACCGGCGCTGCCACGTCAAACATCACGCCCAGCTCGCGAGCCATCGCCACCTGCCCCAGGTTGCGACAGACCACGCGCCCGGAACGCCGCATCAGCGACCGGGTCCGCTCGGCATCGCCAGCGCGGCAGACCTCGTCAAGCACCACGGTCGCATCGGACAGATCGAGCTCGTCACACGGGTCGACATCCATCAGTTGCCAGGCAAAAGCCACGCGAGCGGGAACCCCCTGCTCCGGCGACTCCATCAGCTCCCCCGTCGATGCATCGTCATCCACCGTGCCGCCTTCAAACGGCAGAACCTCAACAGTGCGCTCAACAGGTACAGCAGTGTCCGTCTCGGCCCGCATGCGCTCCAACGCCGTCGCCGTCTGCTCCAGCACACCGGCACTGCGAATCAGATAGACCTCGCAGCCCGTGTCCACCTTGCGCTTGCAGTGCACGACAACGCACTCCCCCGCCGCGGCGTCCCCCGGACAGGGCACCTGAGGCCAGCGCTTGGGCACGTCGGGCCGCGCGTCGGCGCCCGGGTAAAACCGGATCTCGAGCGTATCGCCCGCAGCTACCGCGGCATCGAGCTCGACGGTCACCTCTTCGTAGCCCACCGCCACCAAGCGGCCCACGCGGACACCTTGGTTAATTGCGCGCTCAAAGCTCATGAGCTCGGCACCCGATCTCCCCCGCAGATACGCATCGGTGAACCCACGGTTGAACGACCTACCCAGCTCACGCTCAAGCTCCGCCACGATATCGGGCTCCCACGCGCCGTCGCGCACCATATCGAGCGCCCGGCGCCACACCTGCGCTACGTTGAACACATAGTCGGGATTCTTCATGCGCCCCTCGATCTTGAGCGACGCCACGCCGGCGGCAACGAGCTCGGGCAGGTGTGCAATGCCCAGATAGTCGCGCGGACACAGCAGGCGGTCGCCCTCAACGGAAACAACGCTCTCCCCCGCCTCGTCCACCAAGTCATATGCCAGACGGCAGGGCTGTGTGCAGTCACCGCGCATCGCCGAGCGAGCGCGCCGCAGTGCCGAGAACTCACAGGCGCCCGAGTAACCGATGCAAATGGCACCGTGGCAGAAAACCTCAATCGGCACGCCCGTGGCACATAGCGCCGCAATCTCGTCGACCGTCAGCTCGCGTGCCGTCGTCACGCGCTCGACCCCCAGCTCATCGGCCGCCAGCCGCACGGCGCCCTCGCTATGAACGCCCGCCTGCGTGGACAGGTGAATCTCGACCCCGGGAATCGCCGCGCGCAGTGCGCAGGCCAATCCGGCATCGGCCACAATCAGAGCATCGGCGCCCAACGCATACGCGTGCGCTCCCAGCGCCACCGCGTCTGCCAACTCGTCGTCGAACACAAAAACATTGAGCGTCACGTACACGCGCACGCCATGGGCATGCGCCACGGCGCAGCCGCGCGCAAACTCGTCATCCGTAAAGCCATGCGCGCTCACGCGCGCGTTGAAACCGCCCAGGCCCGCATAGACGGCATCGGCGCCCGCCGCAACAGCCGCGAGCATCTGGTCGAGTCCGCCCGCCGGCGCCAGCAGTTCGGGCAGCGCCGCCCCAGCGGCCCCCGACCCGTTCATACATTGTCCGTTCGGCCCCATCGCCCGAATCGCCATCGGCAAACTCCTTACCAAGGTATGCATTCACTCTGAAAAATGCCGTCTTCCAGCATACACGAGGCCTCGCGCGCCCCGTTTGGTTTATCGTGTAATAACTTATGTCCATCCTGCCCCGACGGCACATCCGCCGTCCGGCACGACATACCTGGAGGTCAATATATGGGTCCTCGCCAACGACAGGGACGCAGCCGTTCAAAGACGCATGCCCTGCCCATAATCCTGCTCTCGTTTTTGGGCTTTTTGCTTATCGCGGGCGTGGCATTTGGCATCGGCATGGTCGGCAACGTCAACCGCTGGCTGTCCGATCTGCCCGACTACACCGACGCCAACGCGTATCTGGTGAGCGAGCCCACCGAGATCGTCGACTGCAACGGCAACAAGATCGCGAGCTTCTACACGCAAAACCGCAAGTCCATCACCAAGGACGAGGTCTCCCCCTACGTGCTGCAGGGCACCGTTGACGTCGAGGACGAGCGTTTCTACGAGCACGGCGGTATCGACCTGTGGGGTATCGCGCGTGCTGCGGTGGCAACCCTCGGCGGCGGGCACGAAGGCGCCTCGACTATCACCCAGCAGCTGGTGCGCAACACCATTCTGCAGGAGGAGCAGTTCGACTCGACCATCGAGCGTAAGGTGCGCGAGGCCTACATCGCCATCAAGATGGAGGACATGTACTCCAAAGACGAGATCCTCATGATGTACCTCAACACCATCTACTACGGCCACGGCGCCTACGGTATTGAGGCCGCAGCTGAGACCTATCTGTCCAAGAGCGCCGCCGACCTCACCCTGAGCGAAGCCGCGCTGCTCATCGGCCTTCCCAACTCGCCTTCGCAGTACGACCCCACGGTCAACCCCGACCTGGCACTGTCTCGCCGCAACAAGGTCCTCGACAACATGCTGCGCCTGGGCCACATCACCCAGGAGGAGCACGATGCCGCACAGGCCGAGCCCATCACCCTCAACGTGACCGAGATTTCGGGCAGCGGCGTCGACGTATACTCGCAGCCCTACTTTGTCGCCTATGTTAAGCAGCTGCTGGAGCAGGAGTTCTCGACCGACGTGCTCTTTAAGGGCGGCCTGACCGTCAAGACCACCATCGACCCCACGATGCAGCAGGTGGCAGAGAATGCCGTCCGCGAGCAGCTCGACACGCTCTCACTCGACGGCCTGGACATGGGCATGGTCGTCGTCGACCCCAAGACCGGCTACATCAAGTGCATGGTGGGCGGCTATGACTACAACGCCGACGAGAACCACGTAAACCATGCCACGGCCAAGCGTCCCGTCGGCTCCACCTTTAAGGCCTTTACGCTGGCAACTGCCATCCAAAACGGCATGAACCCCAACGTCACCCTCAACTGCAACTCGCCGCTCAAGGCCAAGGGCACTACGACCGAGGTCCAAAACTACGCCAACCATAGCTATGGCAACATCACGCTTAAGCAGGCAACGGCATACTCCTCCAACACCGGCTACATCCAGGTGGCGGAAGCCGTCGGCAACAGCAAGATCATCTCGCTCGTCAAAAAGCTCGGCATCGATCCCGCCAAGGACAACATCGAGGACGTTCCCGTCATGACCCTCGGCACTGGCTCGATCTCGCCGCTCGAGATGGCCGCCGCCTACGCGACGTTTGCCAACGGCGGCTACTATCGCCAGCCGATCGCCATCACCGAGATTGACTCTCGTACCGGTTCGGTGCTGTACCAGCACACCGACAATCCCTCACAGGTGCTTACCGAGGGCGAGGCCGCCGCGGTCACCGATGTTCTGACCGGCGTCATGCAGGGCGGCGGTACGGGTGCTGTTGGCGCTCTGAGCGTCAACCAGCCCTATGCCGGCAAAACGGGCACCACCGACAACACCACCAACCTGTGGTTCTGCGGCTATACCCCGCAGCTGGCGTGCGCCCTGTGGACCGGCTATTCCGCGGGCGAGATCCCCATCCAAAAATACGGCACGGACCTGCTGGGCGACAGCACCAACCTGCCTGTCTTCAAGCGGTTTATGAACACCGTTCTGACCGGTACCGAGCGCGAGGAGTTTGCGACCGGAACGGCGCCCACCTATAAGAACAACAGCGTCTGGAAGTTCTACGGCACCAACAACACCAAGAAGACGGAGAACGACGACAAGGACAAGGACGAGAACGAGGACGAAGAGGAAACCACCACTACAACGACTACCACGACGACCACGACCACCGAGACCACGGGCGGCGACACCACCGGCGGCACCGGTACGACCGGTGGCTCGACGGGCGGCTCCACCGGTGGTTCGACCGGCGGCGATGGCGGCACGCCTACGCCCACGCCCACTCCCGACCCCTCGCCCACGCCTGACGATACGGTCGGCTAGAAATCATCCGGCCATAAGCAACAAGGCCCCCGAACAGCTTATTCAACTGCTCGGGGGCCTTTTAGTTTAAAGCGACCTGGCAGGCGGTCTTTATACCGGCAATCAGAACCACCCTTAAAAAGGGTGGTTTGCTCTTAGGGTATAACCCACGGGCCCCGGGCTCGCGTCTAAAGG
>DBFCNY010000280.1:0-16104 GCA_048298285.1 Collinsella sp. | reverse complement strand
ATCGTGGTTGGCGTGTTGATCGCCGCTGCATTGCTGGGCAGCGCCGGTGTAGTTCTTTGCCGCGATGACGAGGACGAAGCTCCGGAGTCGCAGCTCTAGTCATCGAGAAGCTGACTGCGGGCTATAGATGAAGATAAAAGCCGCCGTAAGGGGAGTGCTCCTTGCGGCGGCTTTGCTGTTGAGTCTGTTGACGTGATGGGTCGGGCGCTACCAGCTTGCCTCGATTTCGCGAATACGCTGATAGAGCCATTCGTTCTGCGGCGCCTGGATATCGTGCTTGGCTGCCAGGCGGCAAATGGTGCCCGCGAACTCCTCGACCTCGGTTTTGCGTCGCGCGACGCGGTCTTGCGCCATTGACGGCATGCCGGCAGGGTCGAGCCCCTCGATGAGGTGCACCATCTGCGTCAGGTCTGCCTCGGTTAGCCCGATGCCTTCGGCGTTGGCGACTGCAAGCGTCTCGCGCATGGCGGAAACAAAGCAGCGACGCTGCTCGGAGCCCTGCTCCGTGGCGCTTCCGTACGTGCCGCCGTAGGCCATGCAGGTCTGGTTGATGCCGTCGTTGAGCATGAGCTTGGCCCACATGCGGTGTGCGATGTCGGCCTCGACGGTGTGGGCGATGCCACAGCGCGTGTAGAGTTCGTCGATGGCGGCGACGGTCGCGGGGTCGGTGCCGGCGGCCGCGCCAAAGCGAATCTCGCCGGTATTGGTAAAAGTGAGCTCGCCGTTGAGGAATACGGCGTCCATACCCTGGCAGATGCCCAGGACGGTGTGCTCCCAGCCAAAGCGCTCGGCGATTTTTTGCTCGCTGGTGATGCCGTTGCACAGCGAGGCAATGAGCGTATCGGTGCCCACGATGCGCTCCATGGTCCTGAGTGCCTGATCGAGACCGGTCGTCTTAACCGTGAGGATAACCAGGTCGGCGGGCATGGCCTCGCTGGCACGGACGGACTTGAGCGCGCAAGGCTTGCCGTTGACGGTGAGCGCGTCGTTTGCGTGACGCTCGAAGCGCGCGTCGTCCATGACGTATTCGACGGCATCGTTGCCGAGCGCCTGGGCGATCATGCTGCCGTAGAGCAGGCCGACGCCGCCCTTGCCGATAAAGGCAACCTTGTTGATCTGCATGTGAATCATCTCCCCATATAAAAGGCGCCCGCGTAAGGGGCGCCTGATGGATTGTATGCTGCCGGGGTGATTGATGGGTGCGCGGGGCGGCTGTTATAAAAAAGAAACGTTTGCCTGGACGTTACACTGCGGGGCAGACCGCAAAGACGCGGGCGGGGTATCCGACGCCATCGCGGACCTTGGGGAAGGTGCAGAAGATGACGGCGCTCGTGGCTGGAAGCTCGTTTAGATGGTCCATGACTTCGATCTGATAGCGGTCGACCGAGAGGATGTATTGCTCGCCGGGGTAGGGGTAGGCGTCCTCGCGTGTGGTCACGCTCGTCTCCTTTCATCGGGCTTTTTGCTGATGTTAAAGCGGTGCCGTGACGGCCTGATTTCTGCTGCGTTACGATACGTTCTCGATTGCGATTCCGATGTGTTTCGATGACGTGACGGGTTTGTTTCGCCTTGTCAGGGCTTCGATGGGAGGGGAGGGGCCGTGCAATATCGCGTTGACCCCAAAAGCGGCAACCGTATCTCGGCGTTGGGGCTGGGCTGCATGAGGTTTCCCGGTGCGCCGGGACGCCCGGATGCGAAGACTGCCGACGCCATCATCTTCCGTGCGGTGGAGCAGGGGATTAACTACCTGGACACGGCCTATCTCTATCCCGGCAACGAGGCTTGTGTGGGTGCGTCGCTTGAGCGATTGGGGCTGCGTGACCGGGTGTTGCTGGCGACCAAGTTGCCGCATGCTTCGTGCAAGTGTGCGGAGGATTTCGACCGGTTCTTCGACGAGCAATTGCGCCGCCTGCGGACCGACCATATCGACTATTACCTTATGCACAACATCACCTCGCCTGCTCAGTGGGAACGTGTGGTGGCGCTGGGCATCGAGGACTGGATCGCGCGTCAAAAGGCGGCGGGGCGCATTCGCCAGATTGGTTTTTCGTACCACGGCAGCGCGGCGGATTTCCTGACGATGCTCGATGCATATGAGTGGGACTTTTGCCAGATCCAGTACAATTACGCTGGAGAGCGATATCAGGCGGGAACAGCGGGGCTCATGGCCGCCGCCGAGCGAGGTCTCGCGGTGTTTGTGATGGAGCCGCTGCTGGGCGGGCGTTTAGCGGGCAAGCTGCCGCCACGGGCCCGCGCTGTGCTCGATAGTGCCCGTGACCCGCATTTGCGCACTCCTGCCGCCTGGGGTCTTTCGTGGGTCTGGAATCATCCTCAGGTGACGATGCTGCTTTCGGGTATGACCGATACCGCGCAGGTGGATGAGAACGCGGCGTTGGCCGATCGGGCCCTGCCGGATTCGATGACAGCTACTCAGCTCGATGCCATCGCGCACGTGCTGACGGAGTTTGAAAAATCGAATCGCGTGCCCTGCACGGGATGCGGCTATTGCATGCCATGTCCCAAGGGCATCAATATTCCCGGCTGCTTTGCCGCCTACAACGCAAGCTATGCGCACAGCTGGTTTACGGGTCTATCGCAGTACTTTACGGCGAGCGCGGTGCGCACAAGCGAGGCCAAGCTGGTGAGCAATTGCGTCAAGTGCGGCAAATGCGCGCGCCACTGCCCGCAGCATATCGATATCCCCGAGCGTCTCGATGACGTGCGCCGACGCTTCCAGCCGGGCCCCGTAACGGCCATGCTTAAAGTCTTCGGCAAAACACGCTCCTCATGACCCTTTTATATCTTGTGATGGAATAGTTCCTGTTTGCGGCAGAATAGGGCGATAGCAGGAACTATTTCGCCGCAACTGATGGGAGGCTATCGTGGGTGACCGAGGTTTACGTAATGATTCGCGTGAGGTTCGTTGGGGCATTTTGGGCGCTGGGTACATTTCTCATCGATTTGCATCGTCGCTTAAGAAGGCCGACGGGGCACGGCTGGTGGCTGCGGCCGGCCGCACTCCTGCACATGTCGAGGAATTTTGCCGAGCGTTTTCGATCGATGCTGCGCATGGCCATGCCTCGGTCGACGATAACGGCAATGCGGCTTATGACGCGCTGATTGCCGACCCCGATGTCGACGCAATCTACTTGGCTCTTCCGCATGGCATGCATACGCGTTGGGCCTGTCGCGCGCTGCGCGCCGGAAAGGCCGTGTTGTGCGAAAAGCCGGCCGTTTTGAGTGTGGAAGAGGCTCTCTCGATTGTCTCCACCTCTCGCGAGCGCGGCGTGCTGTTTATGGAGGCGATGAAGAATCGGTTTTGCCCGATGCGCACTCGCGTGAAAGACTTGCTTGCGTCGGGTGAGCTTGGCCGTATTGTCTCGATTGAAAGCGTGCAAAAGCTCGATTACGGCGAGTCTCCTTCGGGCTATCTGCTTGATCCGTTGCAGGGCGGCTGTCTATATGACATGGGCTGCTATGCGGTCGGTTGGTTTGAGGATTTGCTCGCGGGCGCGTGCGAGGTTTCGTCCCGTGAAGTTCGCTGGCGTGACGTATCAGGCGGCCGCGTCGATTGGGCCGACGAGATCCATATGAGCGTCGGCGGTATACCCATTCATATGGCGTGCGACGGCAAAGCAACATATGAAAGCCGCTTAACGATTGCCTGTGAGCGGGGCTCGTTGGAAATCGAGCGTCTCCATCGCCCCGAGCGCGCTCATGTGAAGTATTCCGACGGTCGAACGCTAGAAATAAATGCCCCGTTTGAGGTCGATGATTTCTACGGCGAAATCCAGCATGCGACGCAGCTCATTCAGGCGGGGAAACTCGAGAGTCCCGTCATGCCCCTTGCCGCCACGCAGCGCTGCGCGCACATCATCGATGCGATTCGTTTGAAACTTTAGGGCGTGGGGGCATGGCACCAGCGCTTGGAATGCCTGGAGGCCTTTGTCCCTGATGCCTCTTTTATAACTTGCGGTGGAATACGGTCTGTTTGCGCCAAAATAAGGCACCAATAGACCGTATTTCACCGCAACTGATGAGGAGGGAGCTGGAGATGCTGACGATCGGGTGTCATCTTTCGACGACGAAGGGCTATCGGGCGATGGGGGAGACGGCGCTGTCCATTGGCGCCAATACCTTTGCGTTCTTTACGCGCAACCCGCGCGGTGGCAAGGCAAAAGATCTTGACATGGATGACGTGGCGGCTCTGCGCGAGCTTATGGCGCAAAACGACTTTGGACCGCTGGTGGCGCATGCCCCGTATACCTATAACCCCTGCTCCGCTAAGGAGCGAGCGCGCGAGTTTGCCCTGGAGGCCATGGCCGAGGATCTGCAGCGCATGGAAGCGCTGCCCGGCAACTACTACAATTTTCATCCCGGTGCGCATGTGGGTCAGGGGGCAGACGTCGGCATTCAGATGATTGTTGATACGCTGTGCCAGGTGATGTTTGAGGGACAGCAGACGACGGTATTGCTTGAGACCATGGCCGGCAAGGGCACCGAGGTGGGCCGTAGCTTTGAAGAACTGGCGTACATTATCGAGGGCGTTGCCGCCAAGTGCCCAGAGCTGTCCGATAAGCTGGGCGTTTGTTTGGACACCTGCCATGTGAGCGATGCCGGCTACGACATCATCCATGATCTGGACGGTGTACTCGACGAGTTCGACCGCGTGGTGGGTATCGATCGCTTGCATGCCGTACACATCAACGATTCGAAGAACCCTTGTGGCGCCCATAAAGATCGTCACGAGTGCATCGGCAAGGGATACCTTGGCAGCGAGGAATTTGGTGGCGGTATGCAGGTTATGCAGAATATTGTATCGAATGGCCATTTGCGTTCGCTGCCGTTTATTTTGGAGACTCCGAACGAACTTGCAGGTTATGCAGCTGAAATTAGACTATTAAGGTCATTGCAGCAGTAATGACTGTCACAAAGTAGAGTATTCCATTCACGTTATGGGTTTGTTTCAATCAGTTTTCTCATTGCAGATTCGTAATTCCGGGTGCATAATAGCCAACAGTTTTTGCAGACCTCTGAATCAAACGAGGTCACCGGAAGGAGACTCATTATGAAGCTGAAGAAGCTTGGCGCATTTGCCGCCACGGGTGCTATGGCGCTCGCCCTTGCTCTGACGGGCTGCGGTTCGTCCAACGCCACCTCTGGTTCTGATGCCGGTCCCAGCAGCTCTGACGACGCTAAGGTCGAGAAGGTCGACGGCTCCAAGGAGTACGCGCTCGTCAAGGACGGCACGCTGACCGTCGGCACCTCTGCCGAGTACGCTCCGTTTGAGTACAAAGATGACAACGGCGATTATCAGGGCTTTGACCTTGAGCTCATCAAGGCTATCGGCGACAAGCTGGGCCTGGATGTCGAGTATGTCAACAATGACTTTGACACGCTGGTTCCGGGTGTCGCTTCGGGCGCCAAGTACGACGTCTCCATCGCGGCTATCACCGACACGCCCGAGCGTGAGAAGGAAGTCACTTTCTCCGATTCCTACTACATGGACGATCAGGCTATCGTGACCAAGGTCGATAACACCGACATCACGGCCGACAACTACAGCGAGAAGCTCAACAACGCCGACGCTACCATCATCGTTCAGTCTGGCTCGACCGCCGAGTCTTTTGCCCAGGAGAACTTCCCCAAGGCCAAGATCGTCCCCTACAAGGACGCTACCGAGTGCTTCAGCGCCCTGCAGTCCGATAAGGGCGACGCCGTAGTCACCAACCGCTCCGTTGCCAGCCAGCTGACCGCCGAGCAGTTCAACACCTGCCAGACCATTAAGCAGATCAGCACCGGCGAGGAGTACGCCATCGCCATCAACCAGGGTAACACCAAGCTCAAGGACGACATCAACCAGGCCATCAAGGACCTGACCGACGACGGTACCGTCGACGCCCTCATGGCTAAGTACAATATCAAGTAAAATAACTACTTGATTGCGTGTAGGCCCTTTCCGTTTTGCGGAGAGGGCCTTTGCGCTTCTCTCGACGGAGAGTGTTTCCGTCTCGTTTTGCCGGCAACTTCTACGATAGGAGCCACCTTGTCTCGACTGAACAAAGGGGCCGCGGAGCAGCGTTTTCCACTGCCCGCCTTGCTCCAAAAGCTAGCCTGCGCCATGGCCGTGGCGCTCGCGCTGGTGTGCGCAGGGGCATATGCGCCCACGACCGCCCAGGCGCTTGAGACCGCAAAGATTACCGCCCGACCCAACACTGGTTCGGGCAGCGCTGTGGTCGGCGGTACCGAGACGCGCATTACCTGGGAGGTCCAGGCCGATGCCGACGAGGAGCTGAGCGGTCTTTCGCTGACGTTTGTCGACGGCACGACGTTTGGTACCGATGACACGCGATTGACGATGCTCTCGGGCGAGGACCTCATGGATCGTACGCCCATGAAGCCCACGTGCAAGGCTGACGGCCAGACGCTCAAGATTGATTTTGGCGAGACGGCGCCTGCCGGCGGCTATTTCCGCGTCGAGGTCTACGGCGTGACCTTCCCCGTCGAGGGCGGCGATGAGGCCTTTAGCGGCACCTATACGCTCGCTGACGGGTCGACCAAGAAGATCTCCAAGATTCCGTCGGTGGAGATCAAGGGCGTGACGGCCTTCGATAACTTCCTGGCCGATCTTAAGGAGCAGCCGTGGGTCGAGGCCTGGAACTCCAATATGTTCCTGCGCCTGTTCTTAAACCCGGTCATTTTGGTCCAAAGCCTGCCGATCGTCTTTAAGGGCTTCCTTATGTCGCTCTCGATCGTGCTTGTGGCGTTTCCGCTGGCAATTCCCTTTGGCTTTGCCTTGTCGCTCATGCGCATCTCCAAGTCGCGCATCCTGCGTTGCCTTGCCGGCATCTATGTGAATATCATCCGCGGTACGCCGGCGTTCCTGCAGATCTATATCGCGTTCTTCGGTCTGCCGTTGGCCGGCGTCAAGGTTGATGACTACGTGCTTGGCGTTATCGTCATGGCCATGAACTCGTCTGCGTACCTATGCGAGATCTTCCGTGCCGGTATTCAATCGATCCCCAAGGGCCAAAACGAGGCTGCGCGTTCGCTGGGCATGAACGCGTTCCAGACGCTGCTCTATGTCATGATTCCGCAGACGTTCCGTAATGTTTTGCCTACGCTGACCAGCGAGTTTATCTTGCTTTACAAGGATACGTCGCTGCTTGCCGCCGTGGGTGTGGTCGAGATCGTCATGAACGCCCGTACCATCGTGGCCACGACGGGCTCCATTACACCGTACGTGGTTGCCGCCCTGTTCTATCTGGTCATCACCCTGCCGCTCGCTCGCTTGGTGAGCGGTCTTGAGGCGAAGCTTTTGGGCACGGCCGAGACCAAGAAGAAGCGTCCCGCCAAGAGCGCCGGACAGGTTGTCGCGACGCCCGCCGATCACATCGCCGGTCTGTAAGGAGGTCCTATCATGAGCGAAACCAATAACTCGAACGAGGTCGTCGTCAGCATCAAGAACCTCCAGAAGGCCTTTGGCGACAACGTGGTCCTGCGCGATATCGATCTGGATGTGCACAAGGGTGAGGTCGTTGTGGTCTTGGGCCCCTCGGGCTCGGGCAAGTCGACGATGCTTCGCTGCATCAATCGTCTGGAGCATCCCACGAGCGGCTCGATTATCGTTGAGGGCGTGGATGTGTGCGCCAAGGGTGTCGACCTCAACAAAGTGCGTACGCACCTGGGCATGGTCTTTCAGCAGTTCAACCTGTTCCCGCACCTGTCGGTCAAAAAGAACGTCATGCTTGCGCAACAAAAGGTGCTCAAGCGCAGCAAGGAAGAGGCCGAGAAGATCGCCGTCGAGGAGCTGACCAAGGTCGGTCTTGCCGAGCGCATCGATTTTATGCCGAGTCAGCTTTCGGGCGGCCAGCAGCAGCGCGTTGCCATCGCCCGCGCCCTGTCGATGAACCCGCACGTCATGCTCTTTGACGAGGCCACCTCGGCGCTCGACCCTGAGCTCGTGCGCGACGTCCTGGGCGTCATGCGCGACCTGGCGCACGACGGTATGACCATGATCGTGGTAACGCACGAGATGGGCTTTGCCCGCGATGTCGCCGACCGCGTCGTCTTTATGGACGGCGGCGTCATTGTAGAAGAGGGTACGCCGAGTGAGGTCTTCGACCACCCCAAGAGCGAGCGCACCAAGGCGTTCTTGGGCAATATCTCGTAGCCGGTTGATGTAACTGCCGTTACAAAAGAGCGGGGCTGGACTTGAATCCAGCCCCGCTCTTTTGTAGGGATGGGGATGCGCTTTGATGCAGGCTCTCTTGGAGGCCCTGGGTTCGTTACACGAGCTCGGCTCCGAGGGCCTTGCAAGCGGTCTCGCCCTCGTCGTCGGGCGCGTCGTAGCAGATGGTGGAGTCCACGACGTTGACGCCCGCCTCGTCGGCGTCCGCCTTCCAGTTGTCCATCCATTCGCCCTCGGCCCACGAATAAGAGCCAAAGAGGACGACCTTCTTGTCGCCGAGGGTCTCCTTGACCTCATCCCACATGGGCTGGAACTCATCGTATTCAAGCTCCTCGGAACCCAGGGCGGGGCAGCCGAAGGCGAAGGCATCATATTCGGCGACCTTGTCGGCAGAGAAGTCGGCGCAGGAGATGACCTCTGCCTCGGCCCCCGCGGACGTGGCGCTTTCGGCGACGAGGTTTGCCATGGCCTCGGTATTGCCCGTGCCGCTCCAGTAGACGACGGCGATCTTGCTCATGTTTTGTCCTTTCGGTCGTGCGGCGCTTGCCGCGGCTTGTACGTTCTATCGGGTTGCCTGGGCAAGTTGCGCCAGGCTGCAGCCCTGCTGATAGATAAAAGTGAAGTATTGGGTGCAGGCACGGTAGGCATCAAACGTCGCAAGCGCCTGCTCGACATTTGCGTAGACCTTCCAGGCCCCAAAGACCTTGTAGTTCTCGCCGCGCTGGACGATAAATTCGTACACGTCGTCGTAGGGATATCCAAGGAAGTAGCCTATTTCGTGCGGAAACTCGCAGGTGCAGTCTTTGCTGCAGCTAGCTTGCTGGGGTAGTGCGCATCGAGTCTGGCTGCAGGCGCATTCCGCGACGTTATTGCTCGCGAGCGTGATGCGTGATGCCAAATGCACAAGGCATGCCGAAAGGTCTCTCGTGTCGTAGCCTTCCGAGGTGAGCGCCGTTTGGACGCGAGGGTCTGCGAAATAGGTGGTGAGGCTTTTGGCTCGGTACGCGTACACGAGCGCTCCGCAGGGCCGCCAGACCAAAACACTCAGGTGGATGCCGAGCGGGTCAAGCTCGCGATTGCACTGGGCGATAACGTTGAGCAGGCGTGCTCGGCGTTCTGCAATGGTTTCGGTTGTGGTCGAGCCGCCCCCGTGGGCGTAGGTGCCTGGATAGGTAAAGAGCGATGCCGGCTTGATGCCCGCGAGCGTGGGAGAGCAGTTGCGCACGACTGCCGCCTGAAACGTTGGGATGTCTATGGTTCGAGTCACGGCGCTCCTTACGGATCTAAACTGTTAGCCTAGGAAAACTTATACACGAAAGTAAGCCATGGTCAACAAAAAAGTTTGAAGAGGGAAACTAATTGACCGAACAGACATGATTTTGGGTTAAGATGGGGGCACCCCATGGGGGTATCTAGATAGTGCTACTTGAAAGGGGAGCGCATGAGTGACTTGCTCAACCCTGCGAATCTCATCGTGCTGGCCGTCATTGCCGTCGGCATGTTTTTTGGACTGCGTCGCATTGCCGCTTCGACACACGGGAAGAGTTGCTGCAGCGATGGTACGAGCGGCAAGAAGGCCAAAAAGGTTGCTGTGGTGGATACCGATGCGTCACACTATCCCTATAGCGATGAGCTGCTCATCGGCGGCATGAGCTGTGACGGCTGCGCTCAGAACGTAGCCAATGCCCTCAATGCGCTGGATGGCGTGTGGGCAACGGTGACGTATGCGGACCACACGGCACGCGTGCGCTCTAAGCAGCCGGTTGATTGTGGTGTCCTCGAGACGGCCGTGAAAGACGCGGGCTACTACGTCATGACGCTGTAAGCGCCGCCCTGGATGCGCTTCCTTGGCTAGGCTCGTCCGCGCAGTTCGATGTCTTGGATGTCGTCGAAGTCGATGGCGATGTCTCGGAGCTTGAGGAGCTTGAAGGCGGGGAGCGCCTCGTCGAGGATGCCGGTGCGGCTGCGATAGCCGTATGTATCGTAATAGGTGACACGAACCAAGTCGCCACGTTTGAGACCCTCGAGCTCTTTAGAAAGTACGAGGGCTTTTTCTTCCGTGAGCTCACGTTTTGACTCGACGGTGATTTCCTGCTTGCGCACGAGTTCGTAGTATCCCGTGAGGGCGGCAAAGGGCATAAACTGTGCGGCGCGGTTGGCGCGCACGGCACCGTTGGCAGTGAGGTTGGGGTCGGCGGCGCGGCGTCTGCCCTCGGGGTCCGCCAGGCGCTCGAAGGCGGTCGGCGGGCGCACGGGCTGCTGCTTGGGTTTAGGCACGATGTCCTCCAACTTGGCCGTTGCGTTCGCGCGCGGTGGCGCCGGCGGTAAAGCTTAATCCCTTGACGAGCGCGTTCTTGCCGTACTTGCCTTTCACGGCCAGGATGGCGCGCGCCAGGTCGCGCTCGCGCTCATCGGCTTCGATATCGCTGAACAGATCGATGGTGGCAAATTCCTCGGGCACAAGATTGCCAAATCCCAGGTTGATGCGCTTGACCGGTCGTTTGGGATCGACCGTTTGTGCCCAAAGGTCATCGAAATACCCCATGATTTTCTTAAACGAATTAGTGCGCTCGGGCAGCTTTCGCGAGGCGTTGGAGTGCGCAAAGAGTGCGGCATAGCCACCACGCGGTTTGCCGCCATGCTCTCCCACAAAGATGCCATCGATTGCCTGCGCTTCGCGCACCAGGCGACGCCTTTCGTCATCGCGCTGGACGGGCTTGGGAGCACGGGGCGCGAGCTCGGGGCCGTCGGTCGCTGCGGGCTCGATGCCCGAGGTGCTCGAGCGCAAGTGTCCGCAGCCGTCTATATACTGCGCCGTGCCGCTGGCGTTGAGCCGGCGTATGTCGGCGCGCTCGCTCGCGTAGCCCACAAAGAGCGAGATGCTGTCGCAGACCACGTGCTTATCGACTAGATCCAACACGGCGTTGTCGACCATTTCGCGCAAGACGGTGTAGGCCTGCTCGTAGGCATAGCCCTTCGAGAGCACCTGTCCTGTGGTGGTCGAGGTCGCTTGCGGGCGATAGGCTTGGATATCGGCGATGGTTGTCGGCTCGCGCCCGAAGGCGTGGTCGATGAGATATTCGGCGTTGACGCCGAGTTCGTCGTAGAGCAGGTTCTCGTCGAGTGCGGCGACGCCCATCAGGTCGTAGACGCCGTACTTTTCGAGACGGGCCGCCACGCCGGGGCCGATGCCCCAGATGTCGGTGATGGGGCGATGGGGCCAGATCTCCTTGCGAAAGATCTCGTCGTCGAGTACGCCAATGCGGCTGGCTACGTGCTTGGCGGTGATGTCGAGCGCCACCTTGGCCTGGAATAGGTTGGGGCCGATACCGACCGTCGCCGTGATGCCGGTGCGCCCCAAGACCTCGTCGCGCAACATGCAGGCGAACCCTTCGGCATCGGTGTGATAAAGGTCCAGATAGGGCGTCACGTCGATAAAGCACTCATCGATGGAGTAGACGTGCACGTCCTGGGGGCTGACGTATTCCAGATAGACGCCGTAGATTTGCGCCGACACCTCCATGTAGTGTTGCATGCGCGGCACTGCTTTGATGTAGTCGATGCCGTCGGGAATCTCGAATAGACGGCAGCGGTTGTGTATCCCGAGGTCCTTCATGGTCTGCGTGATAGCGAGACAGATGGTCGTGCGTCCGCGCGATTCGTCGGCAACGACCAGGTTGGTGGTGAGCGGATCGAGCCCGCGATCGACGCACTCGACGCTGGCATAAAACGTCTTGAGGTCGATGCAGATGTAGGTGTGCTGCTCGTGCTCCATCCGAGCCTCCCATCAAACACATGTTCTTATCGAATACCTGTTCGATAATACCTGCTCGACCGGACACCGTCAAAACCTGCCCCTTTTTGGCAGGTATGGTCGTGCGGCTGCATCGGGTTTTTAACGCAGCCCTAAAGAGTGCGTAACAGCTCGGAAAAGCTCGCTTCGTAGCATGAGGCTAACGATTGATACCACCATAAAGCACGGAAGGGTTGTGGGGATAATGGTCAACTATGGGTTTGGTATGCCGACGCGCTTGGTTGCGGATGGGGATGTGGCTCGCTGGTGCGGGCGATTGGTTGCCCACTATGGCGGCACCAAGGCACTGGTCGTGCTGGGAGGCGACAAGCACACGCGTGATGAGCTCGTTTCGGCGGCGCTGGGCTCGGTTGATCGAGCTCTGCTCGAGCGCGTGCTTTTCCGCTGCGGCTCGGTTGAAGGCGACGGAGGAGACGAGCTGATCGACGAAGCCGTGGCCCTGGCGACCGACGAAGGCGTGGACTTTGTCTTGGCGATTGGCGATGCCGATACTGCCGGCTTTGCGCGCGAGCTCGCCCGTCGCATGGCGGCGCTCGATGTCGGCGAAGACGGTTTTGTCCCTTATGGATGTATCGTCTCGGAGGGCAAGGTGCCTGCCGTCGTGGGGGCCGGCGAGGTTCCCGTTTTTGCCATCATCGCGCCCGAACTGCTGGAGGGAATCGGGTCTCCTCTGCGCGAGCTGCTCGGCAGTGTGTGCGCCGCGGCCTAATATTTACCATAAAGGGATAGGTTATTTTTGGTTGGTAAAGCGTTTGACCTGCCAAAATAAACCTGTCCCTTTTTGGTCGGTTGCCGTTGGGGGGCGGATTGGCAACGCTCGCTGATTGTAGTCTTGACCTGCGCTAGAATAGGACTATCTGATTATCCGGGCGCATGGAGGCTTGCGCCCGTATGCTGAGGAGGACTATATGGCAACTGTTGCCGCACCTATCGACGCTACGTCGACTGCCGCTTGGAAGGCGCTCGAGACTCATCAGGAGAAGCTCGAGGCCGAGGGTATCGACCTCAAGGCCTGGTTCGCCGCCGATGCCGAGCGCGTGAACAAGCTGAGCTTTGACGCCGGTGACCTGCACTTCGATCTGTCCAAGAACCTGGTGACCGATGAGACCGTCAAGCTGCTGTGCGATCTTGCCCGCGAGGTGAAGCTCGAGGAGCGCCGCGACGCCATGTTCTCCGGCGAGCACATCAACACCACCGAGGACCGCGCCGTCCTGCACACCGCGCTGCGCCGTCCGGCAAGCGAGAAGGGCCAGCTCATCGTTGACGGCCAGGACGTCGTCGCCGACGTGCACGAGGTCCTCGATCGCATGTATGCTTTCGCCGAGCGCGTGCGCTCCGGTGAGTGGAAGGGCGTTACCGGCAAGAAGATCGAGCACCTGGTGTCCATCGGCATCGGCGGCTCCGACCTGGGTCCGGTCATGGCCTACGAGGCCCTGCGTCCCTACGCCGACGCCGGTATCGATTGCCGCTATATCTCCAACATCGACCCCAACGATCAGGCAGAGAAGCTCAAGGGTCTGGATCCCGAGACCACGCTCGTGATCATCGTCTCTAAGACCTTCACCACGCTTGAGACCCTCACTAACGCCCGCGAGGTCAAGACCTGGATGCTCGAGCAGCTCAAGGCTCAGGGCGCCATCGATGGCTCCGATGAGCAGAACGCCGAGGCCGTGGCAAAGCACTTCGTTGCCGTTTCCACCGCACTCGAGAAGGTCGAGGCCTTCGGTATCGACCCCGCTAACGCTTTTGGTTTCTGGAGCTGGGTCGGCGGCCGCTATTCCGTTGACTCCGCCGTGGGCCTGTCGCTGATCGTCGTGCTCGGCCCCGAGCGTTTCCAGCAGTTCCTTGAGGGCTTCCATGCCATCGACGAGTACTTCTGCAACACGCCGCTCGAGAACAACGCCGTCGCGCTGATGGGCCTGCTCAACGTCTGGTACGTCAACTTCTTCGGTTCCAAGAGCCACGCCGTGCTGCCGTACTGCCAGTACCTGCACCGTTTCCCGGCCTACCTGCAGCAGCTCACCATGGAGTCCAACGGCAAGCACGTCCGCTGGGACGGCAGCGCTGTGACCTCCGATACCGGCGAGATCTTCTGGGGCGAGCCCGGCACCAACGGTCAGCACGCCTTCTACCAGCTGCTGCACCAGGGCACCGTGGTGGTCCCGGCCGATTTCATCGCCTTTGCCAATACCGCCAACCCTGCGACCGACAGCGGTCAGGACGTGCACGAGCTGTTCCTGGGCAACTTCCTGGCCCAGACCAAGGCGCTCGCCTTTGGTAAGACGGCCGATGAGGTGCGTGCCGAGGGCACGCCCGAGCAGATCGTCCCGGCCCGCTGCTTTGAGGGCAACCGCCCGACGACCTCGATCTTCGGCGACACGCTGACCCCGTTCGCGCTTGGTGAGCTCATCGCCCTGTACGAGCACATCACGTTTGTCGAGGGCACGGTCTGGGGCATCGACTCCTACGACCAGTGGGGCGTCGAGCTGGGCAAGCAGCTTGCCAAGCAGATCACCCCGGCCTTCCACGATGACGCCGCCAAGGCCGAGCAGGACGCTTCGACCCAGGCGCTCATCGAGTTCTATCGCGCTCATCGCAAGTAGTTTTTACGGCCGAGTTGGCTTATGGCTGAAAGGGGCCCGTATCCGTTGGGATACGGGCCCCTTGCTATTTGGATAGGATGGAATGTATCGGGAGGCGCCTCGACGGGCATCGCAATCGTCGAAGGCGCGCCGTTCATGTTTGGGACAATATGACATTTTTCCCGTTGCAAACAGCGTCGCCGTGGGTGTTCTGTATGATGACTCAGGCAAGGTTGTTCAATGACAGGGAGGCATATATGGCAATCAAAGCCATCGCAATGGATATCGACGGTACGCTCACCAACGACCAAAAGGTCATCAGCCCGCGTACGTGCGAGAAGCTGCTCGCTGCGCAGGAGTCGGGCATTAAGCTCATCTTGGCTTCGGGTCGTCCTGCATGGGGGCTGCACGCCTTGGCGCAGGAGCTCGACCTTCAAAACCATGATGGTCTGCTAGTTGCCTTTAATGGCGCGCACGTGGTCGACGCTCAGACCGATGAGGTCCTTTTTGATCAGGCCATGCCGGCTGACGAACTGCACCGTCTGATTGATCATCTGCGCAATTTCGACGTGATTCCTATGATTTCGCTCGGTCGCGATTTGCACGTCGAGGACTCGTACCATTGCATGATCACGCTGCCTGACGGCTTGCGGAAGAATATCGTCAAGTATGAGCGCGATGCGTGCGATCTTAAGATTCGCGAGGTCGAGAGCCTGCATGAGGTCGTGGACACTTATCCCGTGGACAAGCTGCTGACGGCGGGTGATCCGACCTACCTGCAGGCGCATTACGAGGAGATGTATGCGCCCTTTACCCAGACGCTTTCGGGCATGTTTACGGCCGACTGGTACTTTGAGTACACGGCGCCCGGTATCGACAAAGCCCGTGCGCTCGAGGGTGCCCTGCCCAAGCTCGGTATCGATGCCAGCGAGGTCGTCTCGTTTGGCGACGGCCAGAACGACAAGTCCATGATTGAGTGGGCCGGCACCGGTGTTGCCATGGGCAACGCCGTCGATGAGGTTAAGGCAGTTGCCCAGATGGTAACCGCCAATAACAACGAAGACGGTATTGCAGTGGCGCTGGATAAGCTGCTGGGTTAGAATCGCCGATTAATGCATGGTTTGGGCGCCTGCTTGCGGGCGCCCTTTTGTTAGGGAGGGTGCCGTGTCCGCATTTCCGTTCGACGCCGTTATCTTTGACATGGACGGTGTCATTGTCGATACCGAGTATTACTACCTGGGCGAGACTGCCGCGTTTGCCAAGGAGCTTGGGCTTAACCTGACTCAAGAGGAGTTGAATGGGCAAGTCGGTACCTCGCATCAGTTCTTCCTGCATATGCTGGTCGATTGGTTTGAGCGCGCCGGTAAGGGGCATTTCACTGGCGAGGAAGCGTTGGCCCGTTGGGACGAGTGGGCGCATAAGCGTCCGCGCGACTATCAGGCTTTGATTAACCCAGGCGCCGTGGATACGATTCGAGAGCTGCCGCGCCGTGGCGTTCGCGTGGCGCTTGCCAGCTC
>DBFCNY010000279.1:0-9632 GCA_048298285.1 Collinsella sp. | reverse complement strand
AGAGGGCATCGTCGAGCGCGAGGTTGTCGCCCACGTGACGACAAGCGAGGCGCTCGGGGCGCACGACCGCCACGTCGCCCGCAAGCTCATAGACCTCAACGTACCCGAACTCGATCGCGTGGAGTTCGATGTGAAGTGATGCGGGACGCGAGGTGGGCCCGGCACGAGAGCGCAGCCGCGGGGCGCAGGCATAGCCAAGCGCAGCGCTACAGCTCGTACTTGTACACGCGGTAGATGTACTTCTCGGCTTCCATCTCGTAGGTGGCGATGGGCAGTCCATAGCGATCGTACTCGGTAAAGGTCTTGGCCTGGCCCGATGCCACGAGCATACTATCTGAATCGCCGACGCGCTGTGCACTGCTTACGTAGCCCGAGAACGGCACTGCGACCTGGTCCTCGAGCTCGTAGGTGCGCGCGTTCTCGTCCACCGTAAAGATGCGCCCAAACGAATGCGTTCCCTTGCTGTAGTCGGTCACCACCGCGGCGCCCAGCTGGCCCCAGTCGAACTTGGGATAGCTCTCGGCCGCGCCAAAGTTGTTGTCGTACAGCAGTACCTGGTAGCGACCGGTTGTTACCGTATCGTCGTTTGGCAGATAGGTCACACTGTGCTGGCCCGCATTGAGCGAAAAATCGCCTTGGGCCTGCAGCAACTTGTCCTCAAAGCCCGAACCGGCCCAAAAATCGGACAAGCCCACGGAAGGCTGTAGCAAGGTCATTTACGCAACATATGTCCAGAAAAAGCGGGTGGTAGCCGGTGCAGCTACCACCCGTTTGCCTCATATCTAGCCCATAGCAGGCCAGCTACTTCTTAATGCCGCGTCCCAGGCGCTTGGCGACCGATGCAACGGCCTCCTCACTGGCCGGCCCGCAGCTCACGCAGCCGTCATGGGCACGCATCTGGCCGGTGACCTCGTCCATCGCGAGCGGCGCCACCTTCTCGAGCTTAAAGCCCTTACCGGCGCGCATGTTTTCCTTGGCCACGCTGATCATGAGCTTAATGCGGTTGAGCTGGTTGACCTCGGACGCACCGGGGTCGTAGTCCACCGCGACGATATTGCTCTCGGGGTGCTGACGGCGCAGCTCCTTGATCACGGCCTTGCCCACCACGTGGTTGGGCAGGCACGCGAAGGGCTGCGTACAGATGATGTTAGGCGCACCGTGATCGATCAGGTCGAGCATCTCGGCCGTGAGCAGCCAGCCCTCGCCCATGTTGTTGCACACCGAAAGCACCGTGCGGGCCTTGTCGGCCATGGTGCCGATGCGCTCGGGCGCCTCAAAGCGGCGGGACTTTTCGAGCATCTCCTCCACCGGCGTACGCATCCAGTCCACGAGCTTGATGAGCGCCTGCATGCCCGCACGCGTTGTAGCAGAGCTACCCAGCTCGTCCTTCTGCAGCTCGGCGTTGCTCATGGAGTACAGGAAGAAGTCGAGCAGGCCCGGCACTACGGCCTCGCAGCCCTCGCGCTCGATGACATCGACCACGTGGTTGTTGGCCGTAGGGTGGAACTTGACCAAGATCTCGCCGACCACGCCCACGCGCGGCTTGGTACCCTCACCCACGAGCGGCATGGTATCGAACGCGCGGACGGCCTCGCGGCACAGCTTGGTGTAGTTGTGGCGGTTGAACTTGGGCGCCAGCTTGCGGGCGCGCGCCATGTACTCCTCGTAGAGTGCGTTGGCGGCACCGGGCGTGGCCTCGTACGGGCGGCAGCGATAGAGCATCTGCATCATCACGTCGCCAAAGAGTACCGCGTAGACTGCCTGATTAAGCAGTGCCGGCGTAATCTTAAAGCCGGGGTTGTCCTCGCCGAGCGCCACGGCCGAAAGCGAGATCACCGGGATCTCGGGGTGGCCGCTCTCGCGCAGGGCCTTGCGGATGAGCGCGATGTAGTTGGTGGCACGGCAGCCGCCGCCGGTCTGGCTGATAACCACGGCCGTCTTGGACAGGTCGTACCGACCGCTCTCGATGGCCTCCATGATCTGGCCCGTCACCAGGATCGACGGATAGCAGATGTCGTTGTTCACGTAGCGCAGGCCGGCCTCGACGGCATCGTGGTCAGTCGAGGGCAGCAGCTCCAAGTTGTAACCAGCACCACGGAACACTTCTTTGACCAGGTCAAAGTGGATCGGTGCCATCTGCGGGCACAGGATGGTGTAGCCCTCGTCGCGCATCTGCTCGGTAAAGGGCACCTTGGGCCATGCGGTCGAGGCGCTCTCACGCTGCGCCTCGAACGTGTACTTACGGCTCGCGAACGCGGGGGCATCTGTGGAGGGTGCCACCGGCGCGGCATCACCCTGCTCGTAGGCCTCGCCCGCGGCCGTGGCCTCGGCCAGGCGCTCGGCCTCCTGGTCCTTAAGCGCGGCCATGAGCGAGCGGATGCGAATGCGCGCGGCACCCAGGTTGGATACCTCGTCGATCTTGAGCACGGTGTAGATCTTGCCGCTGGCTTCCAGAATCTCCTGCACCTGGTCGGTGGTCAGGGCGTCCAGACCGCAGCCGAAAGAGTTGAGCTGAATCAGATCCAGGTCGTTGCGCATCGTCACAAAACGGGCGACGGCGTACAGGCGGCTGTGGTACATCCACTGGTCGACGACGCGAATCGGACGCTCGGGCTTTACCAGATGCGCGAGCGAATCCTCGGTAAAGACCGCAAAGCCAAAGCTCGAGATAAGCTCGGGCAGGGCATGGTTGATCTCGGGGTCGTTATGGTAGGGACGACCGGCGAGCACGATGCCGTGACCGCCGTGGTCCTCGACCCACTTAAGAGCCTCCTCGCCCATAGTCTGGATGTCCTCGTGGAAACGCGCATCGGCCTCAAAGGCAGCGTTGACAGCGGCATCGACCTCGGAGCGCGTGATCTTGGGCCCACGCACGCGGCCGCGACCAGCTTGCGCATCGGCCACACGGTCGACGGCGAGCACCTGGTACAGACGGCGCTTGAGTTCGGTCTTGTCGTGATAGGGCACAAACGGGTACAGGAACTCGATGTTCTGCTCGCGAATCTCGTCAATATTGAGCGCCAACGCCGTGGGGTAGCTCATGACGATGGGGCAGTTGTAACAGTTGCCGGCGGTCGGATCCTCCTTGCGCTCCCAGCGCACGCACGGCATCCAGATGAAGTCGACGTCACGGTCGATAAGGTTCATCACGTGGCCGTGGCTCATCTTGGCCGGATAGCACACGCTCTCGGACGGCATGGACTCGATGCCCGCCTGGTAGGTCTTCTTGCTCGACTGGTCGGACAGCTGCACGCTAAAGCCCAGGCGCGTAAAGAACGCATGCCAGAAGGGGTAGTTCTCGTACATGTTGAGTGCACGCGGGATACCCACGGTGCCGCGCGGGGCCTCGTCGGGACTCAGCACCTCGCGGTTAAAGAGCAGCTCGTTTTTCTTTTTGAAGAGGTTGGGGGCCTCGGTCTTCTGCTTTTTGTGGCCGGCGCCCTTCTCGCAGCGGTTGCCGGTGATAAAGCGCCTGCCGCCGCCAAAGTCGTTGACGGTAAGCTGGCAGTTGTTAGAGCAACGACCGCAGCGGACGTGTTTTTGCGTCACGGTGAGGTGCGCGATGTCCTCGGCCGAGAGGATGGTCGAGGTGCCGTCGGCACCGGCGCGATCGCGGGCGAGCAGGGCCGCACCGTAGGCGCCCATGCAGCCGGCGATGTCGGGGCGCACGGCGTGAACGCCGGTAAGCTGCTCAAACGCACGCAGCGTGGCGTCGGACATAAAAGTGCCGCCCTGAACGATCACCTGGCTGCCGATCTCTTTGGGGTCGCGCAGCTTAATGACCTTGAACAGAGCGTTCTTGATGACGGAATAGGACAGGCCGGCCGCGATGTCGCCCACCGTGGCGCCCTCCTTTTGCGCCTGCTTGACGCGCGAGTTCATAAAAACCGTGCAGCGACTGCCCAGGTCGACCGGGGCCTTGGCATGGATGGCGGCATCGGCGAACGCGCGCACGTCCATGTTCATAGAGACGGCGAAGCTCTCGATAAAGCTGCCGCAGCCCGACGAGCAGGCCTCGTTGAGCATGATGTGCTCGATGACGCCGTCCTTCACGCGCAGGCACTTCATGTCCTGGCCGCCAATGTCCAGAATGAACTCGACGCCGGGCAGGAATGCCTTGGCGCCGCGCAGGTGCGCGACGGTCTCGATCTCGCCGGAGTCGGCCTTGAGGGCCTCGATGAGCAGCGCCTCGCCGTAGCCCGTGGTAGTCACGTGGCCGATGGTGCAGCCGGCGGGGATGTGGTTGTAGAAATCGGCCATGATGACCTTGGCCGTGCCCAGGATGTCACCGTTGTTGTTGCCATACCAGGTGTGCAGCAGCTGACCGTCCTCGCCCACGAGCGCGGCCTTCATGGTGGTGGAGCCGGCGTCGATGCCAATGAACACGCGGCCGGTGTAGCCCTCGAGCTTGCCCTTGGGGACGACCTCGGTGTCGTGGCGACCCTTGAACTCGGCAAAGTCCTCATCGGTGGCAAAGAGCGGATCCAGACGCTCGACCTCGGCACCCTGCGTGTCACCCAGGGCATCGATGGCCTCGATGAGCTGCGGGAACGTGCTGAGCTTGTTGGACTCATGCGCCATGGCGGCGCCGCTCGCCACAAACAGGTGGGCGTTTTGGGGCACGATACGGTGCTCCTCGTCCAGGTTGAGCGTGAAGTAGAAGCGGTGGCGCAGCTCGGAGAGGTACTGCAGCGGGCCGCCCAGGAAGGCGACGTTGCCGCGGATGGGACGGCCGCACGCCAGGCCCGAGATGGTCTGGGTCACGACAGCCTGGAAGATGGAGGCGGCCACGTCCTCGGGGCGGGCACCCTCGTTGAGCAGCGGCTGGACGTCGGTCTTGGCAAAGACGCCGCAGCGGCTGGCGATGGGATAGATGGTGGTGGCGTTGGCCGCGAGCTCGTTGAGGCCGCTGGCGTCGGTGTGCAGCAGAGTGGCCATCTGGTCGATGAACGCGCCCGTGCCGCCGGCGCAGGTGCCGTTCATGCGCTGCTCGATGCCGTTGTCGAAGTAGATGATCTTGGCGTCCTCGCCGCCCAGCTCGATGGCGACATCGGTGGCCGGGATGAGGGTCTCGACGGCGCGTTTGCTGGCGATGACCTCCTGGACAAACTCCAGGTCGAGCCACTGGGACAGCAGCAGGCCGCCCGAACCGGTGATGGCGCAGGTCATTTGGGCAGCCGGCAGCACGGTCGCAGCGCCCTCGAACAGGTCGCGGGCGCAGGCACGGACGTCGGTGTGGTGGCGCTGGTACTTGGCGTAGACGATCTGGTTGTCGTCGTTGAGCACGGCAAGTTTAACGGTGGTGGAGCCCACGTCGATGCCCAGGTGCAGGTTGCCGCGAGCGTTCTCGGGGTTGAAGATCGCGCCTTCGGGGGCGTGGACGGCGGCTACGGGCTCAGCGGCAGTGGCGAGCTCGCTAGCGACGGACATCTCCCCTGCCGCGTTCTTGGCATCGGCAACTGCCTCGGCAACTTTCTCGGCAGCTGCGGTCGCGGCCTTCTGCGCGGCGTCCACCACGGCGGGCGCGGCCTCGCGTGCGGCAGCGACCATGCGGTCCTTGATGCCCTCGACGAGTTTGCTCATTGTCTCTCCTCTTAGTTGTTGGACTCGACGGTTGCGGTGGTGTCGACCGCGTCCTCGAGCTGCAGATTCAATAGCTTCATGCCGTATTCCGGCACGTTGATATCGATGGGTTGGCCATACAGGTCGCCGGGGCGCACAAAGGCGATAACCGTCATAATGCGCGCCATGGTCTCGGGCGATTCGGTGAGCCCACGCTCAAACCAACGCTGGATCATGCCGACCTCGGCACTCACGACATAGGTGACGTAGTAGTCAAAGAAGGTGCCCAGCGCCAAGCCCAAAATGCCCGTCTGTGCGCGCGGCACCACGGCCTCGCGTGCGGTATCGATGATCTTTTTAATAAAGGCGGGGTCGCCGCCCGGGCCCAGCAGCGATCCGATTAAATCGCGGTTGGCCGCAAGGTAGCGCAGCAACTCAACCGAACCGGGTGCCGGCTCGAGCTCATCGATGTTGTGATAGAGATCGGGCAGCTGAGCTGCGGTGATGAGCTCAATGCGCTCACGGATCTCGGCCAGCAAGCCGTCCTCGATTTGATTGATAAAGTCGGGGATATCGCGGTAGTGCGAATAGAACGTGCGGCGCGTAAGGCCAGCGCGCTCGGTGAGCGACGCGACATTAATGCGCGAAAGGTCGCCGCTTTCGGCAAGCTCGCTGGCAAGTGCCTGGCGAAGGGCACGCTGCGAGCGAAGGGACCGGCGATCGCATTTCTCGAGCTGGGACAAACGTCCTCCTTGTTACTCAGCCTGTGCGCTATTGCACAGTGCGAGTATTATTGCACACCGTGTGCATCAACACGTAAAGGCAATATTTGGGATGTGACGAAGGGGCAGCCTCTTTGTCACATTCAGCGACCGCCTAGGTTGTGCCAGTTGTGCCTGGCTTTTGGAGCGGCATTGCTGATTGTTCAAAATGTCATTCGTGGGTAGAATAGTGTCGACGGCAGCCCAAGTTCTGGAAAGCTGGGCAGCGCCGTTGTTTGCATTAGGGGGTCAACGCCTTAGCGGCGGCGACCCCTCCTGTTGCGCTTCGAACGCTGCTTGAGTGCCTCGGAAAGGCCGACGAGCGCCGTGAAGAACGAGACCAAAGCGGTCAGAAGTCTCACGAAATCAATCAAATCGGTCATGGGCATCACCTCCCATCAGGTGGAGGGCGCTGCCCGGCACATGGAACTGCCGCCAACAGCATCAATTCTATCAAAGCGCAGTTAGGTATGCGAATGTTTGTTCGTATTTCAAGAGACCAGCGTCAACTGTGACAAAGGGGCTATCCCTTTGTCACATTATTCGATGATGGTGCGGGAGTTCTGCTTATGCATGGTGGCGAGCATGTGTTTGGGAACGGCGTGGACCATGCAGCTGCCGATAGTCGCGCTCGCGGCGGCCTTGGCCGCGTCACTGCCATTCTTGGTGGCATAGCTGTGACGGAAACGCTTGAGCATGGCAATGTCGTTGCCGCCGTCGCCGTAGACCGCGACCTCGTCCTCGGCAATACCGTAGTAGCCCGCCAGCCAGGCCACGCTCTCGCCCTTGTTGCACGCCGCATCCGTAATCTCGAACATCACCGGATCGAACGGCGCGTTGACCACACGGTCCGAGCGCTCGGCCAAATACGCCTTAAGGTCGCGCTCCAGCTCGGGCGAGGTCACGCGGCAGTTGATTTTGCACACATCGTGGCGCAGGATGTCACCAATCGACTGGTCGAAATACTGCTCCTCGTGATACCCGCCACGTGCACGCATGCCGCGCATCACGATGCGCTTGATAGGACTGTCCTTTTTAAAGCCCGCCTGGTGCATCTCGAACGAACCGCTCGAAAACATGCCATCGGGCGTGGAGCAGTCGAAGCAAATGTCCGGAAACTCCTTGAGCAGCTCCTCGGTGATCTGCGGGTCGATGGTCCAGGTCTTGAGCACCTCGCCACGACTGTCGCGCACGATGGAGCCGTTAGAGCAGCAGGCATCGAGCGCCAGGCCCGTAAAGCCATGCTCGCCGATCGGCGGCGTCGAGCGTCCGGTCGCAGGAACCACATGCAGGCCAGCCTCGGTCAGCTCGCGAATGGCGCGGCGGATGGTCCCATCCGCCTCATGCAGGGCGTTCAGCAGCGTTCCGTCTAAGTCACTCGCAAACATCTTGATCATGGGTATGCCTCTCCTTCGTCTGCACGATATTGTAGACGAGAACGGGCGCGCCCCAAGAGAGGCACGCCCGTCAGGCGAAAGATTGTCCTACACCGCAGCGGGACCGTGTTCGCCGGTACGGATGCGGATGACTTCCTCGACCGGCTCGACCCAAATCTTGCCGTCTCCAACGGTGCCGCAATCTTGGAAACGGCGCGGCAACGGGCGCGAAACGGACGGGAAATACGCGAGCAAGGAGGCCGTGAGCGCACCCGTCCCGGCTAGCGCCGGAACAGCTCGCGGGCTCGGTCGCGGAGGTCGGTAGCTCGGATGACGCCCTCGTAGCGGTTGATACGCAAGCGCGGGAAGGCATTGAAGAAGCGCAGGTCGCGGCGGCTGAGTGACACGCTCGGCACCGGACGGCTTATGCCCTTGCCGGCAAGGCGACGACTGAGCGACGGACGCGGCATGCTCGGCGCGGCATCGGCCACGCGGCGGGCGGCAAGCGCCAGGCCGCGAGCACCATCCGAGATAAACGTCGGCATCGAAGCCTTCTCGCGCAGGGCATCGAGCGCGGCGTCACCCAGCTCGGCCAGCCACGCGTTAACGGCACGGCTACGGATGTGCGTCTGTGCCACCGAGTCAATCGTAGAATCGGGAATGCGCTCGAGCATTGAGTCGGACGCATCGGCAAGCGACTCGTTGATGCGGTCGGCAAGGTCGGCCCGGACGCGCTCCAGCTGATCAGACAGACGCCGCCAGCTCGCCAATGAGCACAACGCGTCGACCATCATCGCGACCGCGACGATAAAGGCGGACAACCGCACAATCAGCACCGGCAGATGGCCAAGCAGCCCCAGCAATGCCGGCTCCACTAAACGGCAAATGCACAACGCACCCAGGCCAAACGCGCAGGCCCAGTACAGACAGATACGTCCGTGCAGGTTAAACGGCAGATGCGAATAGTCCCAAAAGCGAGCGCCCGTTGTTTTTTCCAACAGCACGCCTACGCTGTACTCAATCACGCTGCATACGAGCGCTGCAGCGACAAACTGGCTCGGGGCATCCGGAATCCCGCGCAACAGCAGCCAGCAGGCAATGCCGACCGCGCCATAGATAGGGCAACACGGTCCCAGCAAAAAGCCGCTGTTGGCAAAGCGTCCGTGGTTGAGCATGGCGCAGACTGTCGATTCCCATGCCCAGCCGCAAAAACCGTAGAAGGCAAACGAGAGCACCAGTGCCGAAAGCGGGCAGGCGGCAAGCATCGCGCCGTCAAAGGACATGTCGATCGCGGTCCCCACCGTCTACCCTCTCCTCTTTTCACTCGATGCTTTACTCACGCTATCGTCCGTCTCGTCCTTGCGCGGCAGGCGGCCGGCGACCGTCTCACGCAGAGCACACCATTTATCCGCCAGGCATACAATCCAAGCCTCACGACACGTCGGCGGCACAGGCACCAGCGGAAACATATGGCGCACGATAATATTCCGCTCGCGCGGCGTCAGATCAAAATCTTCCTCCGCACGCGCCAGGGCAAAAAATGGATGCCGAAATCCGTGCAGTCGATGGCTTGGGTCGGGATCGTGCCAGTCATAGAGAAAGTAATCGTGCAGCAGGGCCCCGCGCAACAACGAAGCACGGTCGACCGAAATGCCAGCACGGCCCAAGCGCTCGGCAAAGGACAGGCTCGCCCGCGCTACTGAAGTCACATGTGCATAGACCGTCACGTCGCCATGCTGGATAAACTCGTGCGTCAGGTCCAAGCGGCCCGCCTGGGCCAGCTGGCGGGCGGCATCGTCGACCTCGTGCGCGATTTTCTCGGCACGAACGGTATCGAACATGCTGCCTCCTTCCAGCGACTCACGGCGACAAGCCACGGCCTGCACGTATTGAATAAAATCATCATCGACTCTATCAGTCTGGCATCGGACAA
>DBFCNY010000278.1:0-20433 GCA_048298285.1 Collinsella sp. | reverse complement strand
GGTTCACCTGGACGAGACCGGCCGTGTGTGCGGCATCACCTTTAAGCGCTGCACGCGCGTCTACGATGACGAGGGCCGTTTTGCGCCCGAGTACGACGAGAACGACCTGCGTCGCGTCGATGCCGACCGCGTGGTCATGTCGATTGGCCAGTCCATCGTGTGGGGCGACCTGCTGGCTGGCTCCAAGGTGGAGCTTGGCCGTGGTCAGGGCGCCCTTGCCGATCCCCAGACCTACCAGACCGCCGAACCCGACATCTTTGTGGGCGGCGACGTCTATACCGGTCCGAGCTTTGCCATCGATGCCATCGCCGCCGGTCACGAGGCCGCCGTGTCCATCCATCGCTTTGTGCAGCCGGGCTCCACGCTCACCATCGGCCGCAACCAGCGCCGCTACACCGCGCTCGACCGCAACGACGTTGTGCTCGAGAGCTACGACAACGCGAGCCGCGAGGTTGCGCATGTGGACCGCGAACGCGAGAAGGCTGCGCCGTTTAGCGAGTATGTTGAGACCTTTACCGAGGAGCAGGTGCGCGCCGAGACCGCCCGCTGCCTGGGCTGCGGCGCCTCGATCGTCGACCCCAACAAGTGCATTGGCTGCGGCCTGTGCACCACCAAGTGCGCGTTTGACGCCATCCATCTGGATCGCGATCGCCCCGAGTGCTCCACGATGGTCAAATACGAGCAAAAGCTCCCAAGCCTCGGCAAGTATGCGCTTAAGCGTGCTATCAAGATCAAATTTGGTCGCAAGTAAGTAGCCATAACGGGAACGGCGGAAGGAATTAAAAGTGCACGAGCTCGGAATCGTCTATCACATCATTCGCGATGTCGAGAACGTGGCGCGCGCCAATGGCGTGCGTCGCGTTTCGAGCGTCACGCTGCTGCTGGGCGAGGTCTCGGGCGTCGTTCCCGACTTGCTGCTCGACGCTTGGCGCTGGGCGGCAGATAAAAAGCCTATCACGCTGGGCGCGGAGCTTATTGTGGAGCCCGTCGAGGCCGTGACGCATTGCGCGGCATGCGGTCGCGACTACGCGACGGTCGAGCACGGCAAGACCTGCCCCCATTGCGGTAGCGGCGAAACATACCTGCTGCAGGGCCAGGAGGTCATGATCAAGCAGATCGAGACCCCCGACGAGGAACCGGCAGACGCTGCCCCCGACGGCCCTTCCGACGTCCTCGACGCCGTCGATGCCGCTCACCCCCTCCACATCGTCTAGGATTCCCTATAAGTTGCGGTGAAATAGTTCCTAAATCCAGCCTTCTGGCTCTTAAACAAGAACTATTCCACCGCAACTTTTTTGAGTGGTTTCGTAGATCATAAGTCGCGCAAATAGTCAAGTCATACCTGTTTGAACAATGTAGCGGCAGTACAAGCGCATTCGCGCTTGCCTAAAATCGATATTAATGAACAGTCTGCTTGTATCTGTAAAATGCGTGGCTTGATGAGCGACGCCTTGGCGGGTAATGAGTCAAAAAGCAGTAACGTAATCAACTTGTAACAAACTTAGACGTTTAAACAGATAATGCAACCTTTTACGAATTTAGCTATAATTCCACAAACCAAACAGGTATACTCCTTTCATGTCGTGTAGGAATTACGTAGACAAAAAGGAGGTTATGTGATGGTAAGTATTGTTCTTGCTAGCCACGGGGACTTGGCAGCTGGAATCAAGCAGACGGGCTCGATGGTCTTTGGCGATCAGCCGTCTGTGGCCGTGGTCTCGCTCGAGCCGAGCATGGGCCCCGACGACTTCCGTGCTAAGGTCGAGGAAGCAATCGCTTCCTTCGAGGACCAGGAGCAGGTGCTCTTCCTCGTTGATCTGTGGGGCGGCACGCCGTTCAACCAGATTAGCGGGCTCATCGAGGGCCATGATTCCTGGGCTATCGTCACCGGTGTCAACCTGCCTATGCTCATCGAGGCATATTCGCAGCGCTTTGATGCAAAGAACACTGCACATGCGATCGCAAAACATCTCGTGACTGAGGCTAAGGCTGGCGTGCGCGTCAAGCCCGAGTCTCTGGAGCCCGAGGAGAAGAAGCCGGCTACGGCCGCCGCTGCTCCTGCAGGCGCCATCCCTCCGGGAACGGTCATCGGCGACGGGCACATCAAGATTGCCCACGTCCGTATCGACACCCGTCTGCTGCATGGTCAGGTGGCCACCACGTGGACCAAGCAGATCAACCCCAACCGCATCATCGTGGTTTCCGACGGCGTTGCTCACGACGAGCTCCGCAAGACCATGATCGAGCAGGCTGCCCCTCCGGGAGTCCATGCCAACGTCGTGCCTATCAAGAAGATGGCCGAGGTCGTCAAGGACACGCGTTTTGGTGACACCAAGGCCATGCTGCTCTTCGAGAACCCGCAGGATCTGCTCAAGGCCATCGAGGCCGGCGTCGACATCAAGGAAGTCAACATCGGTTCCATGGCTCACTCCAAGGGCAAGGTCGTCGTCACCAACGCCGTCGCTATGGGCGATGACGACGTTAAGACCCTCGAGGCCCTCAAGGCCAAGGGCGTCAAGTTCGAGGTCCGCAAGGTTCCTTCGGATGCCTCCGAGGATCTCGACGCCATGTTGAAGAAAGCTAAGGCCGAACTGGCCGCTCAAGCATAGTAAAGGAGGGTCCGATACATGTCTGCAATCACTATTCTGCTTGTTGCGATTGTCGCGTTGCTTGCCGGTATGGAAGGCATTCTGGATGAGTTCCAGTTCCATCAGCCGCTCGTGGCATGCACGCTTATCGGTCTCGTAACCGGTCACCTTCAGGAGGGCATCCTCCTGGGCGGTTCGCTCCAGATGATGGCCCTTGGCTGGGCTAACGTCGGCGCCGCCGTCGCGCCTGACGCCGCTCTGGCCTCGGTCGCTTCTTCGATCATCATGGTGCTCGCCCTCAACGGTGGCGCCACTGATTCGGCCAAGGCCGTTACCGCGGCCATCGCCGTCGCCGTCCCGCTGTCGGTCGCTGGTCTGTTCCTGACCATGATCTGCCGTACCATTGCTACCGCTATCGCTCACGCCATGGACGGTTGCGCCGAGAAGGGCGACTTCTCCGGCATCGAGCGCTGGCAGTACGCTGCCATCCTCATGCAGGGCCTTCGTATCGCCATCCCGGCAGTACTTCTGTGCGTTATCCCGGCCGAGGCTGTTACCAACGCGCTTAACGCTATGCCCGACTGGCTGTCCGGCGGCATGGCCGTCGGCGGCGGCATGGTCGCTTCCGTCGGTTACGCCATGGTCATCAACATGATGGCCACCAAGGAGACCTGGCCGTTCTTCATCCTCGGCTTTGTCCTTGCTGCCATCCCTCAGCTCACGCTGATCGCCCTTGGCCTCATCGGCATCTCCCTTGCCCTCATCTACCTTGGCCTTAAGGATCTGGCCAAGCAGGGTGGCGGCACGGGCGGTGGCTCCGGCGACCCGCTCGGCGACATTCTGAACGATTACGAGTAGGAGGGGAGTGATACATATGGCAGAGAACAAGATTCAGCTCACCAAGGCTGACCGTAAGAAGGTTTGCTTCCGTCATCAGTTCCTTCAGGGCTCGTGGAACTACGAGCGTATGCAGAACGGCGGCTGGTGCTTCGCAATGATCCCTGCGATCAAGAAGCTCTACACCAGCAAGGATGACCAGATTGCCGCGCTTAAGCGCCACCTGGAGTTCTATAACACCCACCCCTATGTTTCCGCCCCCGTCATTGGCGTTACCCTCGCCCTCGAGGAGGAGCGCGCCAACGGTGCTCCGATCGATGACGTCGCCATCCAGGGCGTCAAGGTCGGTATGATGGGCCCGCTCGCCGGCGTCGGTGACCCCGTCTTCTGGTTCACCCTTCGCCCGATTCTGGGCGCTCTGGGCGCTTCCCTGGCCATGTCCGGCAGCATCGTCGGTCCGTTGCTGTTCTTCTTCGCGTGGAACATCATCCGTTACGCTTTCCTGTGGTACACGCAGGAGTTTGGCTACAAGGTCGGCTCCTCTATCGCCAAGGACCTCTCCGGCGGTCTGATGGGCAAGGTCACCGAGGGCGCTTCCATCCTGGGTATGTTCATCATCGGCGCCCTGGTCGAGCGCTGGGTGTCCATTTCCTTCACCCCGATCGTCTCCACGGTCAAGCAGTCTGCTGGCGCCTTTATCGACTGGGCTAGCCTGCCTTCCGGTTCCGAGGGTATCAAGGAAGCGCTGACGATGTACAACTCCGTCGGTGCTACCGCCCTTGATCAGATGAAGGTCACCACGCTCCAGGGTAATCTCGATCAGCTCATCCCCGGCCTTGCCGCCGTGTGCCTGACCCTGCTGGTCTGCAAGCTCCTCAAGAAGAAGGTTAGCCCGATCGTCATCATCCTGGCTCTCTTCGCCGTCGGCATCATCGGTCGCTTCTGCGGCTTCATGTAAGCACGCTTCGGCTTAAGACCGAGAGTTGCTAGGTAAGGGCTTTTGAGCCATTGAAACGGACCGCACCCGGTGGGTACACTGGATGCGGTCCGATTGTTTTAATTGGAGGGCGAGGCGCGTATGGCGCAATCTCAGAACAGCACGGTCGATCTGGCAACGCCGGCAACCTGCCTGATGGGGCTTACCAGCCACGGTAACGTGATGGTGGGCAATAAGGCGTTTGAGTACTATAACGAGCGCAATCCCGAGGATTATATTCAAATCCCGTGGGACGAGGTCGACTATATTGCCGCCGAGGTTTTGCGCGGCACCAAGAAGATTACGCGTTTTGCCATCTTCACCAAGGACAACGGTCACTTTACGTTTTCGACGCGCGACGACAAAGAGACGCTTCGCGCGGTCCGCAAGTACGTCGACGAGAATAAGCTCGTGCGTTCGCCCGATTTTATCGACGTAACGACCAAGGGCGCCAAGAGCATCCCCGCTGCCATCAAGAGCCTTTTCCACAGAGACAGCTAATCGTTGGCGATAGATGGCGGAAAATGCATCCCGGAATTTGTTCTCATTCCGGGATGCATTTTCCTTTTGAGGGCCAGTTGGGAAAGCTTGTCCCATTATTTCGCGTTATTCCGGGTTATTCTTTCCGATATTGAGGATTGCCCTCGGAAACTATTCGCTATAGAGCCTTCTCGATGAGTGGCCATGCGCTACATGGCAAAGGGGTAAATCTGCTACACTAGTACAACATGCCTCCGTAGCTCAGGGGATAGAGCACCGCTCTCCTAAAGCGGGTGTCGACGGTTCGAATCCGCCCGGGGGCACCAGGGAATATGACGGCGTCGCGGGAGCGGCGCCGTTTCTGGTTTGCGGGGGCCGCCGTGCTGCTCGCCCGTGGGGGACTGGCATCTGTTTCCTAGAGTGCGCTGCGGTAAATCTTTCTCGCGTTGTCCAGCGTGAGCTTCCTGAAGCTGCCGAAGAGCTCTCCGCGGTTGATCTTGAGGCCCGGAATCATCTTTTCGATATCGTCCTCGGTGACTCCGAACTCCGATAGCGCGCGCGGCATTCCCAGCGAGACGAAGAAATCCTGCAGCTCGTCGATGGTCGCTTCGACCGCGTACTCGATTGCCTGCTCGGGGGTTACCTCCACATCGAGCTCGTCCGCGTCCGAATCGATGGGTTCGATGCCAAGGGCCTGGGCGCTGAACTCCAGGAAGCGCTCAGGGTGCTCTCGCCATACGTAGCGCATCCAGGCGGGGAAGATGACGGCGAGGCCGGCGCCGTGCGTGATCTTGGTGTCCAGTGCGGATAGCTCGTGCTCAAGGCCGCGGCAGGTCCAATCGCCGTCGCGCAGGGCGTTATGGGCGAGCGTACCCACCCACATGATCTCGGCGCGGGCGTCGTAGTCATCGGGGTTCTCCATCACCTTGGGCGCCGCCTCCCTCGCGGCGCGCACTAGCCCGCAGGCGATGTTGTCGGTTACGCCCACGGCGGGCTCGCCGGAGAAGAGTCGCTCCATGATATGGGCGATCATGTCGGTCACTCCCGCGGCGGTCTGGCAGGCGGGCAGGCTGAAGGTCAGCTCCGGGTCGAGGAAGGCGATGGCCGGGCGGTTGAGGTCCGTGTTAATGCTGCATTTGAGGTGCTCCTCGTCGTTGCTGATAACGCAGGAGTTAGAGGCCTCGGAACCGGATGCGGGGATGGTCACCACGCAGGCGACGTCGATGCGGTCGGCGGGAACGGCGCGCTTGCGGAAGAAGTCCCATACGTCGCCGTCGTATACCGCCCCAGTGCGATGGCCTTCGCGCAGTCCATGACGGAGCCGCCGCCCACGGGCAGGATGATGTCGGCGTCGTTTGCCCGTGCGAGCTCGACGCCTTCTCGTGCCAAGCCTATTTCGGGGTTTGGACGCACCCCTCCAAGCCCGATGTGCTCCACGCCCGCGGCATCGAGCGATGCCCTCACGCGGACGAGCGTTCCGCAGCGAACTGCGGAACCCCTGCCGTAGACAATGAGCGCTCAGCGGTAGCCGGAGGCGGACAGAGTCCCCCAACCTTGTCGGTCGCTTTTCGCCCAAAGACAAAGCGGGTGGGGGAGTAGAAGGAGAAATCGTTCATGGAGCTCCAATCTGGCGTTTCGCCCTACATGCGCGGAGGAGTTTTTCGGGCGCATCGCCTGCGTTCGCGTCGCAATCTCGGCGGCGCGGTGCGGTCCGTGGATTCCATCGTATCGCCCGCGGCACCCCTTACCGACGATTGAGGCGAGTCTGCATTTCGCGGCGCGACGTCCACCTGGCGGACGATATCCGTTCGCGACACGTGGCCGTCCCGGTCGCAATAGCGTATGCGCACCGGGTTGCCGAGATGGGCCTGCGACCCCTTCTCCTGATGCGAGCGCGCGAGACGGGCGAGCAGCGGCGCGAGCACCTGCTCGACCGTCTCCTCCCGATACCACGCCGCCACGGGCAACCCGTTCACGTCAAACCCGTACGTTCGCCATGCCATTCGCCTCGCCGCCTTCGCCGAACGAAACCGCGTATCCAGACCGCCGGTCCCCCACCCAGCACTTCGACGAGCCTTCGCGCTCACTTCTGCGGTCGGGATGCGCCCGCGAGGCGCTCGGCAGGCAGCGCCATTTCCGCTCGCTGTGTCGAGCGCGAGTGTCGAGAAGTCGCCATATGCCACTCAGATGTAGCATGGAGTGCCGAAGTGCACGCGCCCGTGACGAAACACTGGCGCCAACCCGTTCCGCGCACCACCCCGCCCGTAAGGTGTGTGGCGAAAGGAGGACCAGCCGCATGAACATCCCCGAGACACAGAGCCTACCTCGATCGCATTCCGCACGAGCTTCTCTGACATTTCCGCCCATTACCACGTGGAGGTCCCCGTCGCGGAGATCGCCTACGCATACGACTACATCAATTCCCGGCATGCCCCGCGCAGGCAGGCCACGCTGAACGACGGGTCCGCGGCCCGGCAGGACGAATGACGCGCTTCGGCACAGGCCATGCCGAAACGCGTCACGCAAGCAAAGGAAGGAAGCCAACATCACATGAGCATCATCGCAGCACGCATCGACAACCGCCTGCTACACGGCATAGTGGCAACCCAGTGGGTACCCGAGTTCCGTCCGCAGCGTCTCATGGTCATCGATGACATCGTCGCCAACGACCCGACCAAGAAGGCCGCCATGCGGATGGCAAAGCCCTCGGGAGTCGCCCTCTCCATTATCAACAAGGAGACGGCTCTCACGAACTATCGGGCGGGCAAGTACGACGACCACACGGTCTTCATCGTGGCGCGAGACCCCCAGACCATCCTCGACGTCATACAGACGGGCCAGGTTGTTCCCACACTCGTGGTCGGAGGCACAGTCTTTCCCGAAGAGGGGTCAGACGCCGTCCAGGTGAGCAGTCGCGCCTACGTCACCAAAGACGAGCTGCCCGCATATCGAGCGATTGCTGGCACCGGCTGCGACATCACCGTTCGCTATGTGCCGGCCGACAAGCCCGTAGAGCTCTCCAGCATCATCACGCTTTAGCAAGGGAGTGAACTTATGACACCATCCATCATCCAGATAGCCGTCGTTACACTCATCGCCTTCATCTACGGAGCCGAGAAGAACGCGGGACAAATTCTCACGAACATGTCCGTCACGCCAGCATGGTTCGTCGGACTTGCGCTCGGCGACCCCGTAACCGGCCTCGCCGTCGGCGCCATCGTCCAACTCATGAGCCTGGGCGTGGCGGCCATGGGAGGAGCCTCCGTCCCCGACTATCCCACTGCCGCCATCATTGGCGCCGTCGTTGCCATCACCTCGGGTCAGGAGGCGAGCGTCGGCGTTGCCGCCGGAATCGCAGTCGGCATGCTCGGCCTTCAGCTCGACGTCATCGCCAAGACGGCAAACGGCTTCCTCGGGCGTACCTCGCAGCGCTTTGCCGAAGAGGGCAAGTACTCGCAGATGAAGAGCGTACTTTTCCTCGGTCCGGTCTTCTATGGCCTTACGGCGGCCATCCCCACGTTTGCCGTACTGCTCTTTGGCGCCGATGCCGTCAACGCTTTCCTCTCCGTCATGCCCTCCTGGTTCACGACCGGCCTCTCCATCGCCGCCGGTATCCTCCCCGTCGTCGGCCTTGCGATGCTTCTGTCCTTCATGCCAATGAAGAAATTCATCGCCTACGCCATCGTTGGCTTCGTTCTGGCCGCCTACCTGCAGATAAGCATTCTCCCCATTGCCCTGCTCGGTGCCGCCGCGGCCATCGAGTACTACAAGTCGCACAGCAATCCGTCCGTAAACGCCCTCGACGCTGGAGGTCTGGAAGATGAGTAACGAAGTTAACGCCACCAAGGCAAACGAAGCGCCAACCCGCCTGGCAGACGGAACGTACCAGCCAGTCCTCACCGTTTCCGATCTCGACCGTTGCGGCCGCCGCTGGATGCTCGGCGCGTCCATCTATAACTATGAGTCCCAGTGTGCCCCGGCGGTCATGTTCGCAACCGAACCCGCCCTGCGCAAGATCTATGCAGGAGACGAGGAGGGCTACCGCAGGTCACTTCTGAGCACCTATCGCTATTACAATGCGACTCCCCAGGTAAGCGGCCTGCTCCTCGGCGCCGGCCTAGCCTTGGAGGACAAGGGGCACAATGACGCCATCGACGCGGTCCAAGACCTTAAGATTGGCCTCATGGGCTCCCTCTCAGGAGTCGGCGATACGATCTTCGCCATCCTCATTCCCACCATCTTCGGCTCCATCGCCGCCTACATGGGACAGGCGGGAAACCCCGTCGGCGTGCTTCTCTGGCTCGCCGTCGCCATCGCCATCTTCGTATGGAAGCTCTTTGACTGGCGCATAGGCTATAAGTTCGGCGACAAGCTCTTCACGACCCTTGCCGAGAAGATGTCCGTTTTCACCGAGTCGACGTCGGCACTTGGCATGATGGTCGTCGGTGCGCTCATCCCCACCGTCATCAAGGTCTCGTGTGGTCTCACGTTCACCATGGGTGACGTCACGCTCGACGTCCAGACGGGCATCCTCGACCAAATCATGGTCGGCATGCTGCCCGTAATAGCCACAGCCATCGTCTACGCCCTCGTCAGGCGCAAGGTCAGCATCAACAAGATTGTCCTCGGCATCCTCATCATCTCGTGGGTGTGCGCGGCTTTCGGCATTCTTGCTGCCTAGCCTAGGGCTAGACCAACCCACAAAGGACGCATTATGAGGCACATCATCATTGCATCGCACTACGGCCTGGCAGCCGGACTCGGAGACACGCTCAAGGCCATCATAGGACCGGGGCACGACATCAGGGTTGTCTGCGCGTTTACAGACGAAACCCCGCTCGAGGAGAAGCTCGCCAGCGCATTCGAGGGCATCGCCGAAGATGACGAGACCCTCGTTCTCACCGACATCCTTCAGGGCAGCGTAAACCAGCTCGTAGCCTGCTCGGCTCCGCGAGGCGCGTTCATAGTGACCGGCGTAAACCTTCCCGTGGCCCTCGAGCTCTCGCTCCACGCCGGACAGCTTACTCCCGATGTGGTGAGGCATGTCGTCACCCAAGCCAAAGAGCAGCTCGTCTACCTCGGAGATCTTACTCCGGACGTTGACGAAGAAGACGAATAGGAAAGACGCGACAGTAAGGAGGACGAGACATGCGCAAAGTCCCGACCAATAACCAGCACCTGTTCTACCAACCGAAGGACGTGTGGGTGGGAGACGTCATGCCCTTCGGCAAGGACGGCACGTTCTATCTATACCACCAGCGTGACACGCGCGACCCCGCTCCGCTTGCCGAAGGACAGCCCTTTGGGTGGTCGCTCGCGACCACCCAGGACTTCGTGACGTACCAGGAACACGGAACGGCGATCCCCCACGGCGGAGAAGACGACCAAGACCAGTTCATCTACGCCGGAACCGTTTACGAGGCAAAAGGGGAGGTACGCGCTTTCTATACCGGGTTCAACCGCAACTACCTGCGAGAAGGCAAAACGTCCCAGGTGCTCATGCAGGCGAAGGCCTGCTCGGATGATTATGCGACGTGGAAAAAGACGGGCGTTGCAGTAGAGCTCACGCCTCAGCCAGGATACGATGGGCGCAACTGGCGCGACCCTTTCGTAATATGGGATGACGACCGGAAGGAATACCTCCTCGTACTGGGCACGCGTAAGGGAGACGACCCCTCCAAAACCCTCCAAACTGGCAGGCTCGTTCACTTTACGTCGAAGGACCTCGAGCACTGGCAGTTCAAGGGCGACTTCTGGGCCCCCGGCCTCTACACCATGTTCGAAATGCCAGACATTTTTAAAATTGGCGATTGGTGGTACCTGGTCTACTCTGAGTACAGCGACGAGAACAAGATCGTCTACCGCATGGGCCGCGATCTCTACGGTCCGTGGGAGAAGCCGAGAGATGACGCCTTCGACGGGAGGGCGTATTACGCCGGACGGACCGCCTTCGACGGATCGCGCAGGATTCTGTCCGGCTGGGTCCCCACGCGCGAGAACGACGATGACCGGGCCAACTGGCTTTGGGGTGGCTCGTTTATGCCCCATGAGGTGTACCAGCGCCCCAATGGCACCCTCGGCGTTCGCCCTCCCCAAAGCATAAAGGATGCGTTCGAGTGCCCTGATGCCGTCCCGGATATCGAGCTTCGCGGAGACCACGAACGAACGGAGTGCGTAATCACCGAAAACGCAGGCGAGATCTTCTGCTTCGAGGCAGACGTGACGTTCAGGGACGCTTGCGACTTCTCAATTCGAGCCTACAAGAATCTCGAGACCGACGAGTCGTACGAATACCGCTTCGACCTCGACGCGAATCGGCTCTCGTTCGACAAGAGCCCCTGTTACAAGTGGTTCCGCGTAATGGATAAGGGGCTTTGGAGGCCAGTCTGGCTCGAGTCCGGGCGTTCTTACCACCTGCAGCTCATCGTTGACGACAACATCCTCGTCCTCTACCTCGACGGTACCGCACTCACGACACGCGTCTGCGAGAAGTTCGGCCACTCGCTTGCTGTTACGGTAACGAATGGCGAACTCAAACTGTCCAACATAGCCTTGGCGAAGGGGCTGCGCGAACAGGAAAAGTAAGCCAGTGAACCTCGTCGCCACAGCGACTCCCCCAGCAAAACACGCGAACAACGGGTCCGGCCGCATTCCGGCGACCGGACTCGTCCTGTGCCCTGATGGCACATGGCCCCGGGCTGCCGACAGCGAGGCGGCCTTAGGGGCCTCGCCTACAGATTCCTGAGTGCGTCGACGAGGGAGACCTTGCCCGCGGTGACCTCGTCGGCCTGCTTGATGACCTTTGCGGGCACGACGGCCACCACAGCGCCGGCGGCAGAGTCGATTCGAGCGATGTGGTCAGAGACGGAGCGAACGGCGAGCCGCTTGCCGACAGGGAGGCAGTCAAAGGTGGCAAAGCGCACTCCTACGGTTGGGATACGCCCGTGAGGCGCTCGGCGGACAGCGCTGTTGCCGCTCGCTGTGTCGAGCGCAGGTGTCGAGAAGTCGCCATATGCCACTACAGATGTATCATGGAGTGCCGAAGTTCACGTGCCCGTGACAAAACGCGGGCGCCAACCCGTCCCGAGCACCACCCCGCCCGTAAGGTGTGGGACGAAAGGAGGACCAGCCGCATGAACATCCCCGAGACACAGAAAGACCTGCTTGCCTACCTCGATCGCATCACGCGCGAGCTTGGCAGCACGCGGGGCGGGCGCATCCAGAACCGTCTCGACCACTTCACCACGGCATCTATAACCGACTCGCTCGCCATCTCGCGCAGCCTGGCAAGTCAGTATCTCAACGAGCTCGTGCGCGCTGGCCTCGTGGTGAAAGCAGGGGCACGACCGGTGTGCTACTTCCACCGCCGCTCCCTCGAACGCTTCTTCCAGTCTCGCATTGAGCGTAGCACCTACCCTTCGGTCGAGCAGCTCTTCGCCACGCTCGGAAACGGCGAGCGACTCGACTTCGACCGCGCAATCGGTCACGAGCTGAGCCTTGCGCCCTGCATCAGCCAGCTCTGCGCCGCGCTCAAGTACCCGCCAGCTGGCCTGCCCATCCTGCTCTGTGGCGCCTCGGGAACCGGCAAGGGTCTACTCGCCGAACTTGCCCTCGAATACGGCAAGAACGTCGGCGTCCTGCAGCAGGAAGCCAAGCTTGTGAGCATCGACTGCTCGCATTACGCAGACGATGCCCGCGCGCTCACTCACGACCTGTGCGCAGATGGCGGGCCTGCAGATCGGGCGAGCGGCGGCATCGTTTATCTCAAGGACGTCGACGCCCTCTCACCCGCTGCCCAGGACGCGCTCTTGGAGTGGGCCTCCGCACAGGCGGGCGCCATTGTGCCAGCCCCTGCTGTGCGCCTTATCTTTGCCACCTCAAACGAGGCAGACAGTACCGAGTGCCGCAGCCTCACGCGTCGCATCCCCATGTCCGCCCAGGTGCCGTCTCTGCGCGAGCGCACCCAGGAGGAGCGTGAGGAACTGACTCTCCACTTCCTCAAGGAGGAGGGCCGACGCATAGGACGCGACATCCTCATAAGTCGCGGAGCCTTCCGAGCCCTCGCCGGCACCAACTTCGAGGAGAACGTACGCGGCCTGCGCGACTGCCTCACCAACTGTTGCGCCGAGGCCTATCTAGACACGAAGGGTGACAGCCTGGAGATTCGCACCTACCAGCTTCCCTCCGCAATCCTTGCCGGCTCCGCACTCGAGCGCAGCGAGAACGACATGCAGCTCATCGACACCACCCGGAGCATCCAAAGCCAGGCGGACGACCGCGCACGGCATGTACTCGACGCCATGCTGGAGCCATACGAGAGCTATCGCGAAGGCACGCTTGATGGGGGCGCGTGCAGCGCTCAGCTGGTGGAGCGAGCCCGCGACCTCGAGGACTACCTGGCGTTCGGGCAAAACCCGGGCCGCTCGAAGTCCGACGCATACGAGCAGATCGCCGACAGCGTCGTCACTTCCGTGAACGAACTCTACTCGATCGATTTGTCCCGAAAGAGCTCGCATCTAATCGCCCAGGGCATCTGCCTCCAGCTGTGGCCGCCCGCAAGCCTCTCGCGTTGGAAGAGCTCCCATGCAAGCGAGCTTTCCGGCATGCGCGGCGTCGTGGCCCAGCGCAACCGCTTTGCCGTTACTGTCTGCGCCTGCATCGCTGATGAACTCAAGGCCACGCTCGGCATCGCACTCGACGATCTCACGTGTCTGCTCGTCCTTGCGCATGCGGCACTCGCACTCGACCCGTCTAAGCGTCGTCGGAGCGTCGGTATCGTCCTCAGTCATGGCTACTCGACCGCCACGAGCATCGCCGACGCCGCCAATCGGATTCTTGACACGAGGGTCTTCGAGGCCATCGACATGCCCTACGACCAGAAGGTTACGGACGTCGCTGTTCCTCTTCAGCAAATCATCGACCGCTTCTCCTACGCAGACGAGGTCGTCATCCTCGTGGACATGGGATCGCTCCAGGATATTTATAAGAGTCTGGAATCCACCTCCGGCATGACGCTCGGCATCATAAACAACGCCTCTACCGGCCTTGCGGTGGAGGTTGGCGCCGGACTTATCGCGGGTCGCTCCGTGCGAGAGGTTCTCGACGATGCTGCGGCAGCTTGCACCTGTAATTATCACATCGTGGCGCGCAACGCCCGACCGGACGCGATTGTCTTCTGCTCCGAAGGCGGACTTGACGCAGCTGCGCGGATCCGCGATCTCGTGGCGCAGAGCCTGCCTGGCGAGTCCCCCGCGCGGCTTGTCGCCGTTGACTGGCGGCAGCTCGCCAATAACGGATCTGAGGATGCCGCCTTCTCCCAGTACAACGTGCGCTCGGTCATCGGCACGGACAATCCGCACGCCGACGGAGTCCCGTTCATTTCGCTCGAGGAACTCATCGCCGGCGAAGGAACGGCCCAGATAGACCGCGCCTTCGCACGCTTGCTCGACGCTGACAGCTTGCGCACGTTCCACCAGAATCTCGTCAAGAACATGACCCTCAGGAACGTGGTCGAGTCCATCACAATCCTTAACCCCAACAAGCTCTTCGGCGAAATCGAGAGTGCCGCAGAGCGGCTCCAGCAGCTCACCGGAGACGTGATTGGCGCTCGTGTGAGCATGGGGCTCTACGTGCACCTGTGTTGTCTCGTGGAGCGCCTCGTGACCAGAAGCCCCATCGAGAACTACGCAGACGAGCAGCGCTTCGCCAATGAACACAACGATTTCGTCGAGGCATTCCGCACGAGCTTCTCTGACATTTCCGCCCATTACCACGTGGAGGTCCCCGTCACGGAGATCGCCTACGCATACGACTACATCAATTCCCGGCATGCCCCGCGCAGGCAGGCCACGCCGAACGATGGGCCCGCGGCTCAGCAGGACGAGTGACGCGCCTCGCAAGCAAAGGAAGGAAGCCAACATCACACGAGCATCATCGATCGCTGCGTGCAAGGCGGCGGGCCTCACCGTGTTCGCCAAGCGCGAGGAGCGTTTTGGTTTTTCGCAAGCAAATGCGGACGAAATCAGCGACCAGATTCCCGATACGCTCAAACATGCAGGGCCCCTATGTGTTTAACCTCATTTTTCCGTGTGCGGTAGAATGGAGTCGTTGAGATCGCGAACGCCTTAAAGGGAGAGTTTTTGTGGATGCGCATCTGGATGGGGGCTCTTCCGCCCCGCTGTATCAACAGGTGCTCGATTTGCTTAAGAGCGATATCGAACAGGGGACATATCCCGTTGACTCGCAGATTCCAACGGAACTTGAGCTTTCTAAGATGTACGGCGTGGGAAGGGTCACGGTTCGCCGCGCAATAGAGGAGCTTGTGGGCGAGGGGTATCTCACCAAGCGGCAGGGGCGTGGTACGTTTGTGACCGCGACAAAGATAATTCGCAAGGTGCATCAGAAGGACGATGTTCAGAGTTTTACCCAAGCATGCGCTGAAAACGGCATGAAGGCGGGCGCTCGCGTCGTTGCCCGCAAGACCGTTGCCGCCGATCGCGACCTCGCTTCTTTCTTTGGCTTGGATGAAGGCTCTGACCTCATCTTGGTCTCACGCGTGCGTACCGCAGACGGCGTGCCGGTCCTGTTCGAGAACAACTACTATCCTGTCGATGGATTCGAATTTCTCAAAGATATCGGTCTCTCCAATTGTTCGATATTCGAGGCCGTGGGGGAGCGTACGGGTAGGTATCCCTGCTCGTCCGATCCCTGCAGGCTGGAGATCGCCCGTGCGGGAATTGATGCCGCCCGCGAGCTCAAGGTCCCAGTAGGGGAGCCGCTGTTCTTCATGAACGCGGGCTTTCTCGATTCCAACGGAGAGCGCTTCTGCTATGGCAGACAGTACTACGTGGGTTCGCGCTACAGCTTCGATATCTAGCGGCTCTGTCTCACACAGCGCTGTTCTCGTATTGCCGCGGCAGGTCCGTTTAGCGCGTAAAAGTTACCACTTATAGAACAACCTAATATGTTTCTTGACCGACGCCTTCATGCAGGTTATACATAGAACAACCTAAGATGTTTGCCTATACGTGAAGGATTTTTGGCAAGCATCGTTGCTCTGGCAGGAGGTTAAGAATGCCGGATGCCAAACAGGAGAAGCCCAAGCGCAGATTCCATCTCCAGCTTCCCCATGTGTACACCATCGCGTTCATGCTGATCGTGTTCTTCGCGGTGCTCACATGGATCGTCCCATCGGGTCAGTTCGACCGCCAGACCATTCAGACGGCCGCGGGCGAGCGAGAAGTCGCCGTAGCCGGAACGTACCAAGAGGTCGACAAGGTCTACACCGATTCGGAGACGGGGGAGACCGTCGATCTGCGACAGGGCATCGATGCCGTCCTGCAGGCTCCCGCCAAGGGCATTCAGGCTGCGGCCGATGTCGTCGCGTTCGTCCTGCTGATCGGCGGATCGTTCGCCATCGTCACCAAGACCAACGCCCTAAACGCCGGCATGAGCCGCGTGATCAAGAAGCTGAAGAACAAGGACATCTTGATCATCCCCATCTCCATGATCCTGCTCTCGATCTGCGGCACCACGTTCGGCATGTCCGAGGAGGCGCTGCCGTTCTACGCGATCTTCATCCCCATCATGCTGAGCATCGGGTATGACTCCATGACCGCGTTCATCATCTGCTTCCTCGGCCCCAACCTTGGTTACTGCGCATCCACTATTGATCCTTTCAACGTGCTGATCGCCCAGGGCGTTATCGGCATCGAGGGAAATCCCCAGCTTTGACTCCGCGCCATCCTGTGGGTCATCTTCACCGCCGCGGGCATTTTCTGGGCCATGCGCTACGCGCGCCGCGTCAAGCTCGATCCCAAGTCCTCCATCACCTATGAGGACGATAAGCAGAAGCGCATCGAGTTCTCTGTCACCGATGCCTCTATCGAAGAGGAGTTCACGCTTCGCCACAAGCTCGTCCTCATTGATTTCGCGGTCGGCATGGGCGTTATCGTGTGGGGCCTCGTTACCCAGGGCTGGTATATGGACGAGATCTCCATGGTGTTCCTGGCCATGGGCCTTCTTGCCGGCATACTCGGCGGCCTGGACGAGAAGACCATTGCGGAGGAGTTCGTCCGCGGAATCGCCGACTTCGCCTACGCAGCCTGCATCATCGGCATCGCCCGCGGCATCCTGGTCGTCGCAGAGGGCGGAATGATCATCGACTCTATTCTTAACTGGCTCGTCGGACTCCTTGCGGGCGCTCCGTCCTTCATCTATACCACCTTCATGTACATCGTCCTCGGCCTGCTTTCGCTGCTGGTTCCTTCCAGCTCCGGCCTCGCTGCACTCACCATGCCCGTCATGGGCCCGCTGACCGAGCTTATGGGCCTCAATCCCGGGGCTGCCGTCACCGCTCTGCAGTTCGCGAACCAGACCGTCAACACCATCAGCCCCGTTGCGGGCATGACCGTCGCGGGTCTTGCCGTGGCGAAGATCTCCTTCGGGCAATGGTGGAAGACCATCTGGAAGTTCTTTATCTTCATGGTTCTGTTCGGATTGGTCGCGACTGTGATCTCCGGCCTACTGCCGATGTAGGAGGTGCCCAGCATGGATTTAAACGCTTCCGCGCCCCGCCTGCGTCGCGAGCAGGTCGCCGGCATGAACATTCACTACATCATGTGGTCGCTTGATTATTTCCTTGATGTTCAGCAGCGCCTTGGCTTCAAAACCATCGAGCTTTGGGCGGCCGAGCCGCACGTGACGCTGGACCACACGGGGTATTTCGAGGCCGACAAGCTTCGCCGCAAGATCGAGTCCCGCGGACTCTCCGGGAGCTCCCTGTGCCCGGAGAACGTGGTGTATCCGTGGCAGTACGCTGCCAGAAAGCCCCTCCACGCGCAGCGGAGCCTCGCTTACTTTAAGCACGGCATCGAGCTCGCCGAGGTGCTCGGCGCCCCGTATATGTCCATCAACTCCGGTTGGGGCGATTGGGACGAGGACCGCGAGGAAGCTTGGAAGCGCTCTGCCGAGCACTTGGCGATTCTTGCGGACTATGCCGGCGAGCACGGCGTGACCCTCTGCATGGAGAGCCTGAGGCCGGAAGAGAGCAACTTGGTGGTTACACTCGCGGATGCCAGGCGCATGCTTGACCAAGTAGCCAACCCGCACCTTACTCCAATGGTGGACACTACTGCTATGGGAGTCGCCGGCGAGAGCCTTGAAGAGTGGTTTGCCGAGTTTGGCGATGGTGCCATAAGGAACATGCACTTCATTGATGGCGACCCATACGGCCATCTGGTTTGGGGCGATGGAAAGCACAGCATGGACGATTTCGTGCGTGTCCTCAACGCGCATGGGTTCGAGGGCTATCTTGGCCAGGAGATCACCGATGGAAGGTATTTCGATGATCCCGCAGCAGCGGACCGGCGCAACATGGACGCCTTCGAGAGGTATTTTGTCGACTAGCGCGTAGCTCCCATTCGCGTGGGGCAGTCAACACGCTTGACGAGAAGACTTGCAGTAAACGTTGGCGGATTCGTCCGCCGTATCGAAAGGAAGAATAACAATGAACGCACATGATCTCATCGCCGACGCAATCGCCGAAAAGGGCGGTTTCGATAGCGTCTTCTGGGTTGCCTGCGGCGGCTCCCTCATCGACCTGCTGCCCGCCCATGAGCTGCTTAAGCGCGAGGCGACTACGTTTGCCAGTGAGGCGTATACCGCCCGCGAGTTCGATATCATGCGTCCCAAGCGCCTGGGCGAAAAGTCCCTTGTTATCGCTTGCAGCCACTCCGGCAACACTCCCGAGGTAATCGATGCGTGCTCGATCGCCAAGGCGGCGGGCGCAACCGTTATCGCACAGACCGACAACGCCGGCTCCGGCATCGATAACGGTGAGTGGACGTGCTGGGTATATCCGTGGGGCGAGGGAGTTCCGCAGGCGGAGGTACCCGCCGGCATCTCTTTGGCTCTCGCTGCCGAGCTCTTGGATCAGCAGGAAGGTTATGCTGACCTTGCCGATATGTACGAAGGCATCGCCAAGATGGACCGGATCCTGCCTGCGGCTCGCGAGAAGGTCAACGCCGAACTTTGCGACCGTTTCGCTGCCCTGTGCCAGGACCACAAGTTCCTGTATATCTTGGGATCCGGTCCCGTGTTTAGCCAGACCTATGGCTTCGCTATCTGCTCGCTTATGGAGATGCAGTGGCAGAGCTGCGCCTATATCCACTCCGGCGAGTACTTCCACGGCCCCTTCGAGGTGACCGAGCCCGGAGTCTTCTACTTCCTGCAGATGTCTTCCAGTGAGTGCCGAGCCATGGATGAGCGCGCCCTCGCATTCCTCGAGACCCATACCGACACTCTTATGGTGCTCGACGCCATGGAGTACGGCATGGACCAAGTACCGGCAAGCGTTCGCGCGTTCCTTGATCCAATCCTGTTCTACGCGATGAACTGTGAGCTGCGCTCCGCTCGCGGCAAGGTGTTCGACCATCACCCGGACGTGCGTCGTTACATGGGCATCGAGAAGTACTAGCGATTTTAGAACGGGGCGCGAAGCGCGTTGAGACGTGCGAATCCTCGCGCCTCTTCTGCTCGCCGTAGCCACGGCGGTTTACCTGAATGGAGATAACCATGGCAGCCTATCCTATAAGCGTGCTCGGCTTTGGAGACAACGTTGTCGATAAGTACGAGCATATCAAGACTATGTATCCCGGCGGCAACGCAGTCAACTTCGCCGTCTTCGCCAAGAAGCTCGGTGTCGATCGCAGCGCCTACATGGGAATCTTCGGATCAGATGAGGAGGCCGAGCACGTTATAGCATCGCTTGAGGACGAGGGCGTCGAGCTTCTTCGCTGCCAGCAGGTCCTGGGCGTCAACGGCGCCGCTCGCGTGACCGTTGACAAGACCGGGGACCGTATCTTCCTGGGCTCCAATGAAGGCGGCATACGTGGCGACATGCGCTACGTGATAGACCGCTTCGCCGCCGAGTACGTCAGCGGCTTCGATTTGGTGCACAGCGGCAACTACTGCTTCACCGAGCGCGAGCTCCCCAAGATCAAGGCTGCCGGTGTGTCTATCAGCTTCGACTTCTCCGATGACTCCACCGACGAGTACTTCGAGCAGATTGCGCCATTTGTGACGTACGCCTTTATGTCCATGGGCGACGCTTCCCTGGAGGATATCAAGGCGAAGCTCGAGTGGGTGAAGGCCCTTGGCCCTCAAATCGTATGCGCGTCGCGCGGGAGCAAGGGTTCCGTCGCCTATGACGGCGAAAACTTCTACGAGCAGGGCATCAAGCCCGTGGCGCCCGAGGAGCTCAAAGACGCTATGGCGGCCGGCGATTCACTGCTGACGGCGTTTTTGGTCACCTATCTTTCCAAGAAGAAGGCCGGCGAGTGCGGCGAGGCCGCAATTCGCGAGAGCTTGGACTTCGCTGCCGGTTTTGCGGCGCAGACCTGCAAGATCGAGGGCAGTTGGGGCCACCCGCTGGTCTACGAGAACTAGTTTTTTGTCGTGGCGGGGTGTCTTGGGGCGCCCCGCATTGCGTTGGGAGTCAAGATGTCCGTTCGTGCCTGCGCGGCAGGATTTTGCTGTGCCGATGTCTACCAG
>DBFCNY010000277.1:0-30045 GCA_048298285.1 Collinsella sp. | reverse complement strand
GTGTTTCTTCGGCAGGTGGGAAAACGGTTTATCCCGTCTGACCTACCAAAAAGGGACAGGTTTATTTTGGTCGGTTTTATCAGGCAAAACGGCGAAGGGGGCCGGTCTCGCGTTGCGGTGAGACCGGCCCCCTTTGGGATGCTACGTATGTATGGCGGGGCAGCGTTTATTGCGATGCGGCCGTTGCGGCGTTTTCGCAGATAAACGCTGCCAAAATAAACCTGCCCCTAAATGGTAGGTTTTAGTGCTTGCCGTTGGCGGAGGCGGCGCCGTTGACGTGGTCGCGGGCATAGACCACGCCGTGCACGATCGCCAAGCCGGCGGCGTCGGCGGCTTGGGCGCAGGTGTCCTGGAAATCCTCGGCCTCGCGGGCGCGCAGCTGCTTGAGCACGTAGTCAGCGACTGCCATCTTGCCGGGAGGGTTGCCGATGCCGGTGCGGATGCGGCTAAAGTCGCGGCTGCCCATCTTGTCGATGATGGAGCGCAGACCGTTGTGGCCGGCATGGCCGCCACCCACCTTGACGCGCACGTCACCGGCGGGAATGTCGAGCTCGTCGTGAATCACGAGCAGCTCCTCGGCCTTGATCTTGTACTCGCGGCAGAGCTTGGAGATGGGTCCGCCCGAGGTGTTCATGTACGACTGCGGCTTGACCAGCACGATCTGGCGCTTGCCACCCTCTTCCTCGGGATCGTTGATGTTGATGAGTGCGACCTCGGCGCCGGCCTGGTTTTTCCAGTACGTGACACCGGCCTGACGGGCCAGCTCATCGATCGCCTTAAAGCCGGCGTTGTGGCGGGTCTCGGCATATTCCTCACCCGGGTTGCCAAGTCCGGCAACCATGCGAATCTTAAGCGGCTGTGCAGCTGCCATGTGCTTCCTTTCGTCGATTTGTCGCCTGCTATGGTGAGCGACCCCGTTGCTGCTGTCAAATGGCGGGTGATTGAGGCTGTATGAGGGCGTTTAGGCAGTCGTCAGAAGCCGGGGTGGACAGTTAGTTCAGATTTGTATAAACCAAGAGGTCTTTGACTGTCAAAATTGGGACCGCGGAACTGCCACAGCGCTTTGGGGAGCACATTTTGCGCTATTTCAGATCTTTCGAGTCTTCAAATGAGGTGACTGGCGCCGGGATGGCGGCAAACTACCTCGATATTAGCCGTCTTTTTATACAAATCTGAACTAACTGTCCAGCCATGCTAGGTAACACTGGGTAAAAGTCTTTTAGACCGGCGCGAGGCCGATTCCGGCCCGCAGGGCGTTGAGCCAGGCAGCCTGACGCTTGCGATAACCCTTGATGCGGTAGCGGAATCGAACCCCCGCAAGTCGATGCGTCGTCTGGGCGAAGGCTTCGAGTGCAACAAGGTCCTTCATTTGGTCACGATTGATAACCAGGACGTGGATACCCATGGCTTTAAGGCCATTGTTGCGATTGCCATCGTGGATGCGGGCGTTTTGAAGCTCATGTCCAATTCCGTTGTATTCGTTGTCGACTCCGGCGGCCGGGCAATATAAGTCGCAGATGGCGTAGGGGATGCCCGAGGACATGTTGACCGCAAGGGTGTCGAAATCGACACGATAGTTGAGCAGCAGGCCTCCCATGGGCAAACTGCAACACCCGAATCCGCCAAAGCGCATGGGCGCGCCCAGGACGGCGAACATCAATGATTCCGCTGGGGATGCGGATCCGGCCCGGGCGAGTTTGACAGCCGTACGAAACGAGGCGTAGGAACTACTTTTGGCAAACCGTGCGACTGCCTCGAGCTCTTCGATGGTTGTAGCGGGTTCGCATCTATAGTGTGCCTGTTCGTAGCGTGTTTCGGCTGGCTTTTCGGGTGTCGGTTGGTCGCCCTGGCAATCGAGGTCGTCCATCGCTTCGAAGCTGTTGGCCTTGGGCCACGTGTCGTCGTAGGCGATGGGGTAAGTTGCCTCGGGCGGAAGTGAGTAGGTTCCGAGCAGCTCCATGAGAAGCATTAAGGTTTTGGCAACTGATTCATTTTTGGAACAAAGCATGGCCGTCATGGCGGGAGACGTTGCGTAGATGTCGGATTCAATGTGCATGATCGCACCTTGGGGAAGAGGGGCGGTGATGGTGTGCTGGAGGAGCCGTCCGTCGGGCCGTCTGTTGTTGCCGCCCGCAACAAAGAGATCTAGACACTCGGAGTCGTCTTCGCTCCAGGCGTCAAGTATTGCAAGGGCCGCAAAGTCTATGGCGTCCTTGTTGGGAACGCAACCTTCGAGGGCTTGTGTCTGTTGCTCGTCATCGATGGCGTCCCAGGGAAGGGCGGAGTACGCCCGTCGAGCGCGGCGAATTGCGCGGAGGGCGGAGAGATGTGAAATCACGGTCGTCATAGCTATAAGGTACTAATCCGTTGGCGAAACGATATTGCCGTATCGTTCTTTTCGCTCAAAGGGGTGTCGCGCGCCGCGGGCGGTAGCGTGATCATGTGGAATTCCTTGAAAAAGTGGAGAATGGAGCGATGTGCTGGCCTTGGAGGCATCTACTGAGGTGGGTGTTGGGCAGTTAGTTCAGATTTGTATAAGGCGACCGGGGTGTATTGCCGTTGTTGAAGGAATCGGTGGGCAAAATGGGGCCAATGGCATGGTGAAGAGATCCATAGGCGGAGGGATCGAGCGGAATTATGCCGGCAAGAGAGCTTTCGACGTATTAAATGACCCAAACGAATGCCTAAATAAATACAAATCTGAACTAACTGTCCATAGCAAGTTGTCGAGGGGTAGAAAAAGGGTCGGAAGCGAGCTTCCGACCCTTTAAAAACACCAAAGATGATGAGATGCACGCTGGATTACAGCGCGAAGTCGCCGCCGACGAGCGTGGAGACGGGCTCCTCGTGGTAAACGGCGGAGATGGCCTGAGCGAACTCTTCGGCGACCGAGATGGTCTTGATCTTGCCGCCGACCTCGACGGGGATGGCATCGGTGACGACGCACTCGACGATGGGGGCATCGTTCAGGCGCTCGATGGCCGGACCGGAGAAGATGCCGTGGGTGGCGCAGACGTAGATGTCGCCAGCGCCCATAGCCTTGAGCTCCTTGACGTTGGCGCACAGGGTGCCAGCGGTGTCGATCATGTCGTCGTTGATGATGCAGGTCTTACCCTTGATGTCACCGATGATGCCCATGACCTCGGCGGCGTTGTGGCGCGGACGGCCCTTGTGGGCGATGGCCAGGTCGCAGCCGAGCATGTCGGACAGCTTCTTGGCGGCCTTGGCACGACCCACGTCGGGGGAGACGACAACCAGGTTATCGGTGTCGAAGTGCATGTCGTTGTAGTACTGGCCAAACAGAGGCAGTGCGGACAGGTGGTTAACCGGGATATCAAAGAAGCCCTGGATCTGGCCCTGGTGCAGGTCGAGGGTGATGATGCGGTTGACGCCGGCGCGCTCGAGCAGGTTGGCGACGAGGCGGGCGGTGATGGGCTCACGCGGGCCGGCCTTGCGGTCCTGGCGGGCATAGCCGTAGTGGGTGATAACGGCGGTGATGGAGCGGGCGGATGCGCGCTTGGCAGCGTCGGTGGCGATGAGCAGCTCCATGAGCATGTCGTTGACGTTGCCGCCGGCCACGGACTGAATCAGGAAGACGTCGGCGCCGCGGACGGTCTCGTCGTAGCGGGCGTAAATCTCACCATTGGCGAACTGCTTTAGCGTAAGGCCCGAAAGCTCGACCCCAAGGTACTCAGCAATCTTCTGAGCGAGGGGACGGTTGGAGGAACCGGAATACACGCGGATGGACTTGCGCATATTCTCCGACTTCTCGGGATCATTAATCGGCATTACCCTTCTCCTTTATACATCGAATGCCATATAGATGCCTTGTTGCATTGTAACCGCGCGGCGGGGTTTATCGGGTCCTGATAACGTCTTTACCGCCAACGGACACGAACCGACCACTCATCCGGTTGCGCAGGTCACGATAGAAAAAGGAGCCGCCCCCATGGAGCAGCTCCTTTTGTGCTTGGTAAAACGTTATACCTCGTCGTCCTCGTGCAGGCGGCGGCGGTAATCGGCGGCCCAGCCCTCAATATTTACCTGACGGGCGCGGCCCAGACCAAGTGCGTCGGCCGGGACCGGCTCGGTGATGACGGAGCCGGCGGCCACGAGTGCGCCGTCGCCGATCTGGGCGGGCGCGACCATCATGGTGTCGGAGCCAATGAAGGCGTCCTTGCCGATGACGGTCTTGTGCTTGTGCACGCCATCGTAGTTGCAGGTGATGGAGCCCGCGCCCACGTTGACGCCGGAGCCCATGGTGGTGTCGCCGATGTAGGACAGGTGCGGCACCTTGGAGCCCTCGCCGATCGTGGACTTCTTGATCTCCACGTGCGTGCCGGCCTTGGAGCCGTCGAGCATGTGGGTGCCCGGGCGCAGGTAGGCGCGCGGGCCGCAGTCGACACCGTTCTCGATGACGGCCTCAATGGCGATGGTCTCATCGATGGTGCAGCCGCTACCGACGGTGGTGTCGGTGAGGCGGCTGTTGGGACCGAGCTGGCACTCCTCGCCCACGGTGACGTGGCCGATCAGGTGCGTCTGCGGCCACACGACGGTATCGCGGCCGATGGTGGCATCGGGGCCGATCCAGGCCTGCGTGGGGTCGATGAAGGTAACGCCCTCGGCCATCCAGTGCTCGTTGATGCGGTCGCGCGCGATGGCGGTGAGCTGTGCGAGCTGGATGCGGCTGTTGACGCCCAGGCCGTCGCGGTAGTCATCGCAGTGGAAGATGGAGACAGCCTGGCCGTGGCTTTTGAGAATCTCGAGCATGTCGGGCAGGTAGTACTCGGATTGCGCGTTGTCGTTGCCGATCTCGTTAATGTGGGCGGCGAGCTGCGCGCCGTCGAAGGCGTAGCAGCCGGCGTTGCACTCGAGCAGCGTGGCGGCCTGCTCGGGCGTGCAGTCCTTCTGCTCGATGATGCGCTCGATCTGACCATCGGCGCCCAGCTTGATGCGGCCGTAGCCGAAGGGATCGGGCGGGGTCATGGTCATGACGGTGCAGGCGAGCTCGCCGGTGGCGACGGTTTGCGCGAACTTGGCGACGGTGTCGGCGGTGATGAGCGGCAGGTCGCCGTTGAGCACGACGACCGGGCCCTCGGTGATGCCGCAGGTCTCGAGTGCGACCTTCACGGCGTGACCGGTGCCAAGGCGCTCGGTCTGCTCGACGCACTCGACCTTGGTGGCGCTGCTGGCGTAGGCGCCGTCGATGAGGGCGCGCATCTCGTCGGCGTGGCTGCCGATGACGACAACGACGCGGCTGCAGCCGGCCTTGATGGTAGCGTCGACGATCCACTGGACCATGGGCTTGCCCAGGATCTTGTGCGAAACCTTGCAGTGGTTCGACTTCATGCGGGTGCCCTCGCCGGCGGCGAGGATAATTGCGGTTGCGTCCATGTGATCTCCTGTTACGTTATAGAGACGTGTGTTTGGAAACGATACACGGCGCAATATGATACCGCAGGCATATGACGAGCGCGTAACGATTGGTTTGCGGCGGTTGAGGCTTGCGCCGCCGGCGTGGCGTTTGCGCTGCTTGCGTGCGGCGTTGGCGGTGCTGCGGAGCTGTCGTTTGAGCGAGGGGACGGGGGTACCCGTGGACAACATACGAGAGGGGTTTGGCGGCGAGCCCGTCGCGGCATTCTCGATGTCGCATCCGGCTGTGCCGGCACTCTATATAGTGCTGACGCTGGGGCTCACTATGTTCTCGATGCAGCCGGTACTGATTGCGCTGTCACTTGCGGGCGGGCTGGCGTATGGATTTGCGACGCGTGGGGCTGCCCGCACGCTGGGTGCACTTCGCTGGCAGCTGCCGGTGATTTTGATCGTCGCGGTGCTCAATCCGCTGTTTAGCGCCTCGGGCTCGACGGAGCTGTTCCGTATTGGCATGCGCGCGGTGTATCTGGAGAGCATGGTATACGGCCTGTGCATGGGCGGGCTGTTTGTGGCGAGCATACTGTGGTTTGAGGCGGCGGCGTCGATGCTCGAATACGACAAGGTGCTCGCGCTGCTGGGCAATGCCGCACCGGTGATTGCGCTCATGATCTCGATGTGCATGAGGCTTATCCCGCAGTTTTTGCGCCGTGGTCGTACGGTGTTGGCGGTGCAGGATGCGATTGATGTGCCGGGCCGCGCGCCGGCCGACCCCGTGCGCTCGCACCTGCGGGCGTCGAGCGTGTTGATGGGCTGGGGCATGGAAGATTCGCTGGAGTGCGCGGACGCGATGCGCTCGCGCGGGTGGGGTGCCGCGACGCGTCGTACGACGTATGCGCGGTATCGACTGGGGCGCAGCGACGTTGCCGCGCTGGTTGGGCTTGCGTTGTTTGGCGTGGCCACGGCGGCAGTGGCGTGGACCGCGACGACGCAGTATTCGTTTTATCCGCAGCTCTCGGTGCCGGCGCCGTGGCCGGGCTATGTCGTGTACGCTGCCTGGATGGTGCTGCCTTGTGCGTTGCATGCGATTGATGAGAAGAGGTTTGGCTGATGGCTCGGTTTGATAGGAGCTCGGCGGCGGGTGTGGCATATGGCTCGGCCGCGCCGGCGATTGAGGTGCGAGGCCTTAGTTTTGCCTATCCCGGGGCCGAGGCACCGGTGCTCGAGGGGCTTGATTGGCGTGTTTCCCAAGGTGCGTTTGCGCTGCTTGTTGGCGGTACCGGATCGGGTAAGTCGACGCTGCTGTCGCTGCTCAAACCCGAGATCGCTCCGGCGGGCGAGCGCACTGGCGAACTGCGCGTGCTGGGCGAGAACGTCGCCGACATGGATGTGCGGGCATCGGCGGAGCGCGTGGGCTATGTGTTCCAGGATCCCGAGAACCAGATCGTGTGCGAAACCGTGTGGCACGAGATGGCGTTTGGCCTAGAGAATCTGGGCGTGTCGCGCGACGAGATGCGCCGCCGTGTTGCCGAGACCAGCTATTTCTTTGGTCTGGAGGACTGGCTTCATCGTGATACCGATACGCTTTCGGGTGGCCGCAAGCAGCTGCTGTCGCTTGCCGCCGTCCTGGCACTGCGTCCGCGTGTGCTGCTACTCGACGAGCCCACGTCTCAGCTTGATCCGGTTGCGGAGAAGAATTTCCTGCACGCGCTGTTTCGTGTGAATCGCGAGCTGGGCTGCACGGTTGTTGTGGCGACGCATCAGCCGCGCCCAATGCTCGAATACGCGACGTGTGCGTACCGGATTGAGGACGGTCGCGTGCGCGAGGTGGCGGATATGGCTTCTTTGGGACGCCGAGAATCGCTGTTTTCCGATGACATGTTGGGGTGGGGTGCCATCCGATGTGCAAAAAACGGAGTATTCAGCAGGCGTGAGGACAATTTGGGCTCTCTGGAGCCGCCCGGGGACGTATCGAGCGCGAAAAAAAGTTCGAAATTGGACAAATCGTCCGAATTTGTGGCGCAAACGTCGCTCGAGAACGGCTCGGAAGCCTTCTCGCGCACGGATGGAAGCAGAATACTCCAAAAAATGCACGGCGGGTCGGCTACCACCCTGTCGGAAGGCTGGTTTCGCTACGACCGCGTGTCCGGTTGGGTGCTGCGCGGGCTCGATGTGACGTTTTCAGCCGGCGCGGTGCATGCGATCGTGGGCGGAAACGGCTGCGGCAAGTCGACGATGCTCTCGGTGCTGGCCAAGACGGCTAAGCTGCAGCGTGGGCGCATGGTGCGCGGGGCGGCTTCGGCGGCGCTGCTGCCGCAGAACCCCAAGGCCCTGCTGGTCGCCGAGACAGTGCACGACGAGCTGATGGAATGGGCTTCGACCTGCGGATATGACGAGGCTGTGGCGCGGGAGCGCGCGGCGCAGCTGGGATTGGACGGCCTGGAGACGCGCCACCCTTACGACCTCTCGGGCGGACAGTGCCAGCTGCTTGCACTGGCAAAGCTGCTGCTGATCGGCCCCGAGCTGCTGCTGCTTGACGAGTCCACGAAGGGCTTGGACCTGGAGAGCCGTCGCATCATCGCCCGCGCCCTGCGTGACCATGTGAAGGCTGGCGGCACCGTCATCATGGCTACGCACGATTTGGACTTTGCCGAGCAGGTTGCCGACGACGTCGCCATGATGTTTGACGGTGAGATTGCCTGCATGGAGCCGCCGGCAGATTTCTTTGCCGACAACGTGTTCTATAGGTCGTGATGGAATGGCGGATTATCGCGGCTTGCGCCTGCTTGCAAAACTGGAGATCCCGCTGCTGTTGGCGGTGCCGGCGGTGATGGCTGCGGCGTTGCTGTCGGGTGTTGGGCAGGCAGCGTTGGCCATGCTTGTCGTGGTGGCGCTGGTGCTCGCACTGTTCTTTGCGGGTTACGAGGCATCTCGTCCGGGTTTGCGCCAGATTATGCCCACGCTGGTGCTGGCGGCGCTGGCGGCGACGGGGCGCATCCTGTTTGGGCCCATTCCCGACTTTAAACCGGTGAGCGCCATCGCCATTATCGCGGGGGCGACGCTTGGCCGCCGCAATGGTTTTATGGTTGGCGCGCTGGCGGCGCTGACCAGCAATTTCTTTTTTGGACAGGGCATGTGGACGCCGTGGCAGATGTATGCCTGGGGCCTGGTTGGCTATGTCGGCGGTGCGCTGGCGCATGCCGGTGCGTTTGACCGTGCGGATGGAACCGTGCGCATGCCGGCGCTGCTGGCGTACGGCTTTGCGTCGGGCCTGCTCTATGGCGTCGTGATCAACGCGTATGACATCATTGGATTTGTACAGCCGCTTACTTGGGCGGGTGCCGTGGCGCGTCTTGCCACGGCAGTGCCGTTCGATATCACACACGGTCTCGCGACCTGCGTGTTTTTGGCCGCCTTGTACAAGCCTTGGTGCCGTCGCATTAACCGTGTCGTCGTGAAATACGGGCTGTAGGGCATTTCGCGTTTCCTCGCGAACTTGCGGTGGAATAGTTCTCGTTTTTGGCTATTTGCTGCCCAAACAGGAACTATTCCACCGCAGCTTATAGGGGGAGAGGGGTCACATGATCTGTTTTCCTCCGTCCCCCAGGAATTACTTGGGGCTAGAGCTCTAGCGTGAGGGTGACGGGGCAGTGGTCACTGCCAAGGATGTCGCCGCGGATGCCGGTGTCGCGTACGTTGTCGGCGATTGCGTCGCTTACCAGGAAGTAGTCGATGCGCCAGCCTGCGTTGTTCTTGCGGGCATTAAAGCGGTAGCTCCACCAGCTGTAGACGCCCTCGACGTCGGGGTTTGCCGCGCGCCAGGTATCGGTAAACCCGGAGTTGAGCAGCTCGGTAAACTTGCCGCGCTCCTCGTCCGAAAAGCCTGCGTTGCCGCGGTTGGACTTGGGGTTCTTAAGGTCGATTTCCTCGTGCGCCACGTTAAAGTCGCCACAGGTCACGACGGGCTTGCCGGTCTCGCGCTCGAGTCCCGTCAAAAAGCCGCGATAGGCATCATCCCAGGCCATGCGCACGTCGATGCGCGCGAGCTCATTTTGCGCGTTGGGCGTATAGACGTCGACAAACCAAAACTTGTCGAACTCGAGCGCGCAGACGCGGCCCTCGGTTGCGGCTTGGGCGACGAGCTCGGCCGCCTCGCCCTCGCCGGCGTAGGGCAGCAGCGCATCGGCACGCAGTACGCGCAGCGGTTCCTGGCGGCTAAAGACCGCAGTGCCCGAATAGCCTTTACGCTCGGCGTAGCTCCAGGTTTGGTGATAACCGGGCAGGTCAATATCGACCTGGCCTTCTTGCAGCTTGGTCTCTTGCAGCGCCAGGATATCGACGTCGAGTTCTTGCGCGATCTGGATAAAGCTCGGGTCCTTTTTGAGCACGGCGCGCAGGCCGTTGACGTTCCACGAGGCAAAGGTGTAAGTCTGAGGCATGGTGTCCTTTCGACGGGGTTGGCAGGCTTAAGATTAGCGCAACAGGGGCGGGGTGGGCTCCGCGCATGCTGACTTAAAGGCCGCATGCTGGGACGTCGCCCAACGCTGCCCGACTAACAAGGACGGAGGACTCATATGACGCAGGCAATATCGGACCCCAGGCAGGCCTCCGCCGCGCTGGCGGATCTGTTTGACACCCACGAGCGCGTGGTGTTCTTTGGCGGCGCTGGTGTTTCCACGGCAAGCGGCATTCCCGATTTTCGCAGCGTGGACGGCCTGTATCACCAGCAGTTTGCCTATCCGCCCGAGACCATGCTGTCGCACAGCTTTTACGAGACACATCCGGCGGAGTTCTTCGACTTTTACCGAACCAAGATGATCGCGCTTAACGCTAAGCCCAACCGCTGCCACATCAAGCTGGCCGAGCTGGAGCGCGTCGGCAAGCTTGATGCCGTGGTGACGCAAAACATCGACGGCTTGCATCAGATGGCGGGCTCGCAGCGCGTGTTTGAGTTGCACGGATCGGTCCATCGCAACATTTGCCAGTCGTGCGGAGCGGTCTATAGCGCCGAGTGGATTTGCTCGCGCGAGCACGAGGACGCCGCGGGCGTGCCCGTGTGCCCCGCGTGCGGAGGTCGCATCAAGCCCGATGTGGTGCTCTACGAGGAGCCGCTCAACGAGCATGTGTTGACCGGTGCCGTTGCCACCATCGCCGCGGCCGATGCCCTCATTGTGGGTGGGACCTCGCTCGTGGTGTATCCGGCGGCGGGCCTTACACGCTACTTTACCGGTGATACGCTGGCCGTATGCAATCTTGCTCCCACCGATCAGGATGCAAATGCCGACCTGCTGATTTCTTGCGACATCGCGGCCGCGTTTGCGTTCTAGCCCGCGCGCGCGGATACAATAGAAAGACTGAGTGCAAAGCGACCCCGCCGCCAGCTCCCCAAGCTCGGCGGCGTGGGCATTTTAGGAGGATGTTCATGGCGAACGACAGCAAGACATGGCGGTGCGGAAAGTATGAGCTCAGCTTTGACCGTCCGCGCATCATGGGCGTCCTCAACGTGACGCCCGATTCGTTTAGCGACGGCGGGGAGCACTTCGACCCGGATGCCGCCATCGAGTATGGCCTGGCGATGCTCGACGCCGGCGCCGACATCATCGACGTGGGCGGCGAGTCCACGCGCCCCGGCTTTACCCCGGTCAACCCCGACGAGGAGGCGCGCCGCGTGCTGCCCGTTGTGCGCGCGCTGGCCAAGGAGGGCGCCATCGTCTCGATCGACACGCGTCATGTGGCGGTTGCCAAGGCGGCCGTGCGCTGCGGCGCCTCGATCGTCAACGACGTGACCGGCTTCACCGACCCCAAGATGGTCGAGTTTGTTAAGACGAGCACCTGCGGCGTCATCGTGATGCATGCCGGCGAGGTCGCCGCGCCCGCACGCACGCACGCAACGGTGCAGCTCGATACCTCGGCTGCGGCGTTTGTTGCCGAGAAGGCGCGCGAGGCGGCTGCCGAGGCCGCGCGTGAGGCTGAGAAGCCGGCTCGCCGCCGTCGCGGCAAGTTGCTGGGCGAGCCTAAGCCGGAGGCCAAGCTTCCGGGCGGCGTGGTGCAGCCCTCGTTGCCGTTTGGTGAACCGGAGCCCACGTCTGAGCCCGCAAGCGAGCAGGAGGCGCCCGCCGCCGAGCAGGCTACTGCCGCCGAGACCGTCGCACCCGCGCCCGAGGCCGCGCCCGCAGCCACCGAGGCCGCATCGGAGCCCAATGACCACCTGGCCGCCATGATGCGCCGCAGCGCCCGCCGCGAGGAAGCCTACGTGCCCACCTCGCAGCTCCGCCGCTTCACCCTGCCCGATTCGGCACCCATCATGCGCCGCGTCATGGGCTTTCTGTCCGACCAGGCCCGCGCGCTCATCCACGCCGGCGTGTCGCGCGACCGCATCTGCATCGATCCCGGTCCGGGCTTTGGCAAGACGGCCAACGAGGACATCGTCATCCAGCGCGAGACTGCCAAGATGGCGTCACTGGGCTATCCGCTCATGTGCGCCGTATCGCGCAAGCGCTTTGTGGGCGCTGTCTCGGGCGTGACCGAGGCCGCCGAGCGCGATGCCGCTACGTTTGGCGTGTGCCTGGGCGCCATCCAGGCCGGTGCCAACATCGTGCGCGTGCACGAAGCCGCGGGTTTTGCGCAGTTCCTGAACGGCTACTGGGCGGTTGCCAAGCCGCAGCCGCGCCGCGCGTTTGTGGCCGTGGGCTCCAACCTGGGGCACCGCTGTGACAACATCCGCGCCGCACGCGACATGATCGCCGAGATTCCACTCACCTGCGTGTCCAACTCCTCCAAGATCTACGAGAGCGAGCCGGCCTACGAGATGCGCCAGGACGCGTTTGCCAACGCCGTCATCGAGATTAAGACCGAGCTGGCGCCGTTGGTGCTGCTCGACGAGCTCATGAAGATCGAGGCCGAGCTGGGCCGCGACCGTTCCAAAAAGGCCAAGGCCAACGGTCCGCGCACCATCGACCTGGATCTGCTGTGGATGGACGGCGAGACCCACGGCGGCAAAAAGCTGCGCCTGCCGCATCCGCTGATCGGCGAGCGCGACTTTGTGCTGGTGCCGCTCGAGGACCTGATGCACGACCCGGCGCGGTTCTTCCGCTACAACGGCGTCGAGGTCAAGGAGCCCGAGGATCGCGTGGGCCATATCGTGGGCGAATTGGGGCGTATGTAGATGATCGAGATGAATGCTGTTGCCGCCGGTACCGAGCTCGACGCGGCGCGTGACGCGGGCCGCGAGGGCGTGTCCGCGGGCTGGTGCGCGTGGAGCGCGGGCGATGCTTCGCTGACGTTTTCGCTGGTCGTGCGCCCCGATGTGAATATGCACGCCTTCCACGGCCTGCCGTTTGTGGCCGCGATGGGCATGATGGATGCGCTCGTGGGCACGGCTTCGACGCCGGGGTTGGGCCTTGCCGGCAAGGTGGGTATCCAGTGGCCGAGCGATATCGTGTGCGGTGCGCCTGCGTTTGAGACGTCACTCGCGCGCGTTGCCGTGAACGGCGGTGCCGGTGCCGCGGGTATGTTTGCCGCGGTGACGGTGGATGTTGAGCGTGCGGCGCTGGGTGAGCTTGGCGTGGATATGGCAGATGAGGCGCTGATCGAGGCATTGGCCGCCGCCGTGCTGGTCCGCGTGGACACCTGGGCAGTTGCCGCCAACACGCCGCAGGGCGCCGCCGGCCCGCTGGCTCCGGTGCTGGGCGAGTACTTTGACATGGCGCCACTGCTGGGTCGTCAGGTCGCGGCGGTGTCGCCCAGCGGTTTGCCGCTTGCGGTCGGTGTGTTTGCGGGCCTGGACATCTGGGGTCGCGCGACCATCAAGACCGATGCCGGCGAGCAGGAGTTTCCGCCCGAGGCCGTACGGATTCGCGGACTGTAACGCGAGGCGCCCGCGCTCAAAGATAGCGATGACAACAAGACCCTCCTCGGCTGTGCCGGGGAGGGTCTTTACGCGACTACAGGGTGGCATCGCGGTTCTATTCCTCAAAATTGAAAATATTTCGATTTTGAGGAATAGAATTAAGCCAGCTCGGCCTTTAACGAGGTATATTCGTTGCAGAGTCTATTCCTCAAAACTGAATAATTTTCGTTTTTGAGGAATAGCGATAGAAGACCGCAGGGAGGCACCAATGAAACTCATCAATAGAACGTCATATATGGACACGTTGACGAGCCTTATTGGCGTACCGGACATCAAGGTCATAACGGGCATTCGCCGTAGCGGTAAGTCAAAATTGCTCGAGGCCCTCCGCGATTACGTGGAGGCAAATCTGTCCAATTCGAATGTCATCCATATCAATTACAACCTCGACGAGTTCGAGGGCCTGCTCGAATATCATGCCCTGCTCGCCTATGTGAAAGAGCATCGAGTGTCCGACAAGCAAAACTTCCTGCTTATCGACGAGGTTCAGATGTGCGACGGCTTTGAACGCGCGATCAACAGCCTCCATGCATCCGAGCAGTACGACATCTTCATCACCGGATCGAACGCCTTTTTGCTGTCGAGCGATCTGTCGACGCTCTTTACGGGGCGCACGTTCGAGATCGAGGTTTTCCCATTCTCGTTTGAGGAGTATCGCTTCTATAGTGACGAGGGCGAGGTCGATCGCGACTTCGATGAGTACGCGAGAACCGGCGGTATGTCCGGCTCTTACCCTTATCCACTGCAGGAGCAGCGCTACCAATATCTCTCCAATGTCTTCAAAACGCTCATCGTGAGGGATATCGTGCAGCGGCATAACGTGAGAAACGAATCGGCACTGCTGCGCATTGCCGATTACATGATGGACAACGTCTCCAACATAACGTCGGCACGCAACATTACAGATGTTTTGAATGCGGATGGGCTAAAGATTACGAACAAGACGGTCGGCACGTACATGGGGTACCTGTGCGATGCGTTTGCCTTCTATAAAGTTCGTCGGTACGACATTCGCGGCAAAAAATACCTTAAGAGCGGCGAGAAGTATTACCTGGCAGACCACGCGTTCAAATACGCACTGCTTGGTACACGTGATATGGATTGGGGACGCGTATACGAGAACATGGTGGCCATCGAGCTGCTGCGCCGCGGATACGAGGTATACGTCGGTGTGCTCTATAAAAAGGAAATAGACTTTGTAGCAATCAAGCGAAGCGAGAAGCTCTACATTCAGGTGAGCGACGACATCAGCTCGGATAAGACGTTTGAACGCGAGATTTCGCCACTGCTGAGCATTGGCGATGCGTATCCCAAGATGATTCTTGCCCGCACGCATCACGAGGCCACGGATCGCGATGGGGTGCAGATCGTGGACCTGGCGAGGTGGTTGTGCGGCGAGGCTTAGCAAAAAATCCTATTCCTCAAAACTGAAAAATTTTCGATTTTGAGGAATAGGATTGGCGGCTGGTTGCTGCGACCTGGCGTTTACTCTATCCCAGCTCCTGCATGCGGCGGTAGATTTCGCAGATACCCTTGATGGTGAGCTGTCCGTCGACCACGTCGAAGGCATCGGTCGAATCGGCGACGATGCCGGCGAGACCGCCTGTGGCGATAACGGTGGCATCCTCGCGGCCCAGCTCGCGCTTCATGCGCGCGACCAGGCCCTCAGCCATGGCGGCGGCGCCCGTTACGGCGCCGACCTTGATGCACTCCTCGGTATCGCGGCCGATGGCGTGCTCGGGCGCCTCGAGCGGAACGCTGGCGAGCTTGGCGGCTCGGGCGGCGAGCGCGTCCATCGAAATGCGGATGCCCGGCGCAATCGCTCCACCAATGTAATAACCGTCCTCGTCGATGACGTCGATATTGGTCGCGGTGCCAAAGTCCACCACGATTGCCGGCGCGCCGTAGAAAGTTTCGGCCGCAACGGCGTTGGCGACGCGATCGGCGCCTACGGCTTGGGGACGCGCCGCGCGCAGCTTGGTCACCGCGGCCGTCTGCGGCCCAATGACGATGGCGTCTGCGGCAATGCGGTCGGCCACGGCGTGCCATTCGCGCGAGAGCTGCGGCACCACGCCCGCAAAGGCGATCGCGTCGACCGCGTCGAGCGAAAGGCCGTACATCTTAAAGAAACCCATCAGGCGCACATGGATCTCGTCGGCGGTATAGGAGCGGTCGGTGGGCATGCGCCACGACTGCACCAGCTCGTCTCCGTCAAACAGGCCCATGGCCGTCTGCGTGTTTCCCATATCGATAGCGAGCAGCATGTCTACTCCCAGTGTTGGCATAAAAGGACGCGCACCATTGTATACGCGCCGCCGACGGCGCTCGGCTGCGATTCGTTTACGGTGATAGGGGCTGAGGGGTTTAAATATGAAGGAATTATGCTCTACGAGATTTTCCTTGCCGTTTACCGAACTCCCACGTAATATTCTTTCTTGCGCACATGAGGCGCCCAGACATTGCGGGGTGGAGCAGTCTGGTAGCTCGCCGGGCTCATAACCCGGAGGTCGTAGGTTCAAATCCTGCCCCCGCGACCAAGACTTTTAGCAGCTCAGAGGCCTTGTTCCTCTGGGCTGTTTTTCTTTGGATAAATGATGCGGCGAAGACTTCCGAGCGGAATATGAGCAGGTTGCAACGACCGCCAGGACAAAAGGGATACCAATAAAACTAAAACCAGCTAAAAAGAAGTGAAGAACCCGTAGAATCTTTCTCAGTGGAAAAGGCTATCAAGTGAGGGTCCGTATGCCGGGAAAGAAAGCCGATGCAGAAGCTTTTGCAAGCAGGTGGGCGAACAAGGGAATTGAGAACCAGGACACCCAGCGGTTCTGGATCGACTTCTATCAGAACGTCCTGGGCGTTGAGGATGCAGTCTCGAGGCTCGAGTTCGAAAAGCCCGTCTCCACCGACGCAAGCGCGCACGATGGGTATATCGATGTCTTCATACCGTCGGCCAAAACCCTTGTCGAGCAGAAGTCGCTGGGAATCGATCTCGCCAAGGAGGAGACGCGCCAGGGCCGCAAGGTGACGCCTGCGAAGCAGGGCAACGCCTACGCCCAGGGTATGCCGCTCTCGCAGCAACCGCGCTATATCATCGCCTGCAACTTCTCGGATTTCTGGGTCTTCGACCGTGAGAGAGATTCACTCTGCCGGGAGCCTCTCTTCAGGTTGCCGCTTGCCGAACTTCCAAAGAACCTCGCCGCCATCCAGTTCCTCAAGGGCGGGGCGGAGGCCCCGGCCACGATCTCCCGCGCCGTTTCCGTCGAGGCCGGCAAGATCATGTCGAAACTTCATGACCAGGTCGCCGAGGCGTTCGATGACCCCGACACGCCCGAGAATCACCATGCGCTCTCCGTGCTCATGACGCGCCTCATGTTCCTCATGTTCTGCGAGGACTCGGGACTCGTGGCCCCCAACGCCTTCCGCGACTACGTCTCGCACTTCCAAGCAGGCGATCTCAGGCGAGGCCTCAAGGACCTGTTTGTTTGGCTCGACACCAAGGACGAGGACCGCGACAAGTATGCCGAGTTCTGGCTGAAGAAACTGCCCTACATGAACGGCGGCCTCTTCCGCGAGAAGACGGAGATTCCGCCCCTGTCCGAGAACTTCCGCCATACGCTCATCGTCGAGGGGTGCCAGGAGTTTGATTGGTCGGGCGTGAGCCCCACGGTCTTCGGCTCCATCTTCGAGGGGGCACTGTCCCACGACCACCGCCGCGCAAACGGCCAGCACTTCACGAGCCCCGAGAACATCCACAAGGTCATAGACCCGCTCTTCCTTGACGGCCTCAAGGCCGAGTTCGACGAGGCGTGTGCTAAGCCCGTCGCGGGCGGCGCGAGGACCCGTGCGCTCAAGGACCTTCACGAGAAGATCGGTGGCATCTCCATCCTCGACCCAGCCGCAGGTTCCGGTAACTTTCTCACCGAAAGCTATCTCTGCCTGAGACAGCTGGAGAATCGCATCCTCTTCGAGCTCCAGGGTGAGCAGACGTCGTTCAGCTTTGAGGATTCCGGCGATCGCGACGTGCTGGTTAACCTAAAAAACTTCCATGGTATTGAGCTGGAGGACTTCGCTTGTTGCGTTGCCCGCACGGCGCTCTGGATCGCTGAGAAGCAGGCAGACGCTGACACCGCAAAAGTGACGCAGCGCGTCTACCAGGAGTTGCCGCTCAGGGACTACGAGGGCATCGTCAACGCGAACGCTCTCCGCATCGACTGGAACGATGTCGTCCCGGCTGATGAAGTCGACTACATTCTCGGAAACCCCCCATTTATCGGTAATGCGCGTCTCGAGGATTCCCAGAAAGAAGACCGCGCCAACGTATTTGGGAGATCGGCCGGATCGCTGGATTATGTAGCTTGCTGGCATAAAACGGCCTCGGAGTATATGGCGGGACATCACACCCGTTGCGCCTTTGTCTCAACAAACTCTATCTGTCAGGGCCAGCAGGTTGAGCCCCTTTGGAAGCCCCTGTTCGAAAACGGGGTTCATATTGACTTCGCATATCCGACTTTTGAGTGGGACTCTCAGGCCTCAGATGAAGCGCACGTCCACGTAATCATCGTCGGCTTTTCAAGGGAGCACATAAAAGAAAAGGTGTTGTTCGATCGAGAAGGGACCCCAAAGGTTGTTGGCAACATAAATGGATATTTGGCCCCAATTAAAGATATGTTCGTATCTCGTCGTTCGCGGCCCCTCTGCGACGTTCTTCCAATGGTTAGAGGTTGCCAGCCAACCGATGATGGGAACCTGCTCCTTAGTGCAGAGGAAAGAGATGCCCTTGTCGCACGTGAGCCGGAAGCGGAGGGATTGATCCGCCCGTTTTCAATGGGTGCAGAGTACATAAAGGGTACTTCGAGATATTGCTTATGGATGGATGGCATCGACCCCGCAGTCCTCACAAAGATGCCGATCACGAGGGAGCGGGTGCAGCGTGTTCGCGAGTTTAGACTCACGTCTACAAAAGAGGCAACTCGTCGAAAAGCAGAGACTCCGTGGCTGTTCGATGAGGTAAGGCCGCCTCAGGAAAAGAGCTACATTGCCTTCCCCGCTGTGTCCTCGGGCAGGAGGAAGTATGTCCCAACGGGTTTTGTAACCAACGGAATGATTCCCGGAAATAAGATTTACTACGTAGACGGTGGCGGACTATATGAATTTGGAATACTAACAAGTGCTATCCACAACTGCTGGATGCGTGCGGTCTGTGGGCGTTTGAAAAGTGACTTCAACTATTCCAATACGATCGTATACAACAACTTCATTTGGCCGAATTTGACAGATTCGCATAGGGCCGAAATTGAAATGTGCGCCCAGGCCGTCCTTGATGCCCGCAGCTCACATCAGGGGTCAACTCTCGCCGACATGTACGACCCAGACAACGAGTTTCTCTTTCCGGATCTCATGAAAGCGCATGCGGAGCTTGATGCAGCAGTTGAATCAGCATATGGCGTCGACTTTAATGGCGACGAAAACAAGATCGTCGCTCATCTGTTCAACCTGTATGCCGAAAAGGTCGGTGAGTAGCGTGAAGGGGAACGTCATAAAGCCGAAGGGGGAGACGATACCATCCGAACCCGATTCCGTGAAGGAGAGCATTGGAGATCTAAGGGCCGAGGCCGATCGACAGGAGGAGGAAGCCCAAAGATATGCCATTGCCTTCCTCAAGAAGGTTATGAGGCTGAAAGGCGTGGCAATCGAGCGCGACCATTTCCTCCGCTCAGAGTTTCGTAAGCGGGGCGTTGCGGACGAGCGGGTAGAGCTCGCGATTTCAACGAGCCCAGCCGCCGCCGCGATGGATTCTGACCTTGTCGACTCCATCGCGAGGGACGTCATTGATTTCGAGACGAAGAAATCGACCGTCCTTTCGTTCTCCGCGGGATTGCCCGGTGGGCTCGCGATGCTCGGAACGATCCCGGCGGACGTGACGCAGTACTATGTCCACGCCTTTCGAATCATGCAGAAGCTGGCGTATCTCTACGGCTGGCAGTCATTTATCGACGATTGCGACGAGATGGACGATGAGACCTTGGCGGCCTTCGCCCTTCTCCTGGCCGTGATGGCCGGCGTGAGCGGTGCCAACTCCGCCTTGACGGCGTTTTCCAAAACAGTTCAGGCCAATGTGGCCAAGAAGGTCGCCAACAAGGCGCTTATGCAGACAAGTTACTACCCGATTATCAAAAAGGTTCTTGCCGGGATCGGCGTCAAGATCACCAAAAGCAGTTTCGGCGACGCGGTGAGCAAAGTCGTTCCGGTCGTCGGCGGGTTCATCTCGGGAGGCCTCACGTTCGTCAGTCTCAAGGGCGGGTCGAGGAGACTTGCAGGGGAGCTCAGGTCATTGCCGCAGGCGACAGGTCCCTTGACCGCAGCGGCGGTTGATCCTTTTACTGATTTTGCCGAAATGAAGGGGATGACGAGCGATGACGATGCCCAAATGGCATGAGACCATGCGGCCCATCCTTGAGGCGCTGGCGAAAAGCGACGGGTGCCTAACCGGTTCCGATCTTCAAGAGGCGGTGGCGACCACATTCGACATGACGGGCGATGAGCGTGCCGAGCGCCTCAAGAGCGGGCGGCTGAGGCTCTACGACCGCGTGTACTGGGGAATCACCGACCTGGAGAAGGCCAAACTCCTCGAATACGGGGAGAAGAAGGGGACCTACCGCATCACGGCAGAGGGCAGGTCATACCTCGCTGCCCATCCCGGCCCCCTCACGGCCAAGGCGCTCTACGAGAACTGCCCGCCGTTCAAAAGTTGGAAAGACGGCTATCAGGCGGCAAACAAAGCTAAGGAGGCGGCCGGGTCCTTGGACGCTCCGGAAAAGGAAGATCAGGACTCGCCCCAAGAGTCCATGGACTCAGCCTACGGCGAGATTCGAAGCGCGCTGTCGGACGATCTTCTCACCGCAATCATGGGAAAGGATCCGTACTTCTTTGAGCATCTGGTGGGAAAGCTGCTCGTTGCGATGGGTTACGGAGAAAGCTTGGATGCCGAGGCCGACGTTACCAAGAAGAGCGGCGACGAGGGCATAGACGGCATCGTGCGCGAGGACCGTTTGGGATTCGGGACCATCTGCTATCAGGCCAAGCGGTGGGACCCGGAGCGCACGGTCGGTCGACCCGAAATACAGGCGTTCGTCGGCGCCCTCTCGGGAAAAGGCGTTTCGAAAGGCCTCTTTATCACAACTGCCCGGTTCTCGAAGGAGGCACGACGCTATGCAGAAGGTCTACTCGGCCAGACGGTCGTGCTCGTCGACGGCCCAGCGCTCGCTGGTCTCATGATCGACTACGGTGTCGGCGTAAGCACAAGGCAGGTTTACGAAATCAAGGCCGTGGACACGGACTTCTTCGAAGAATAGCGAGCAAGCGGCTAGCTCGCGCCCTTCCGCCCGTTGCACTTCGAGCAGAGCACCTGCAGATTAGACGGCACGGTCTTACCGCCCCTAGCGACCGGCACGATATGGTCGATGTGCAATCCAACACCATCGGGCATGTACTTCCCGCACATCTGGCAGGTGTAGTTGTCCCTTCGCGCTATTTGCTCGCGCAGCTGTTTAGTCATCAGCTTCCGCTGGTTGCGAGCATGGTAATCCCTGAGCGTCGCTTCGTCGTTAATAGCGGCGAGGCGGTTTCGCCTGTTCACAACCCAGTCCCAGCTCACGGCCATCACGCTATCGTCCACGGACACCTTGTAGGACGTCTTCACGTAGTTCCTCTGCCTGTAGCGTGTCTGCTCGCGGCACGTGACAAACTGGAACGCGTGCGCGTCGTCGAGCGTCTCGGCGTATTGCCGCTCCCGGCGCTTCTGCAGGCTGCAGGTCTTCAGGTATTCCTCCTGCTGCGCCTTCCACTCCTGGATGTAGGAGCGCTCCGCGACGATCTTTTCCCAGTTGGCGGGCTCGAGCATAAAGCGGTCTATCAGGTCGTCGATCTTCACGTTGCGTCTGCCGGAGACATCGAACCGCTCGACGAAGTATGGGTAGTGAAAGGGATTCGCCAGGACTCTTCGCACCAGAGAGACGACGCAGCAGATGAGAACAATCGAGACAACGGCCGCAACGATGTAGGGAAGCAGATCGACGGCGACGAGATTCCCCCATTTATCGACATGATAGTAAGTAAACAAGATGGCTCCCATTCGCTCGTATTGGCATCAGATGATAGACCAACGCAAGCACTCGCCCTTTTGCCACCCCGCCCGGACACCGCCACGCAACTCCCACACCTTGTTCGCTTTACAAAACCAAACGCCCGTTCGATACTAGTACCAATGAAACACGAACACGCGTACGGGAGGTAAGGCATATGATCATGAAGAAGCACTCCCTCGCGGGCACCTGCGGCATCCCCACGGAGGACCGCCGCATCTACATCCCGGTGGACGTCAACGGGACCGACGACCCCGACCGCGGCCCGTCCGACCCGGTCACCATCCACTGGCCCGACGGCCGCTCCTGGCAGGTCGAGTCCATCTACTTCCGCTCCGAGTTCGGCCGCGCCCTCTTCGGCAATCTCTGCGTGCGCTACGACGTCTGCATCGCAAAGCAGCGCAAGACGGTCTGGTGGGAGCACGGCGACTGGTTCGTCGAGCGTGGCAGCGGCATGGCGGTGACGCCCGCGTGACAGATCACACCAAGGACTTCGGCGGCGGCATCACGGTGCGCGCCCGAGGCGACAGGCCAGGCCGGCGCGTCCACAAGCAGTACGTCGACGTCTACGCCCGCGCAAACGCCGACGGGACCATGGTCCCCATCCGCGTCTGCTGGCCGGACGGGCGCTGCTTCACCATCGATCAGATCCTCGAGATCGAGCCCTTCGGGGCCATCGTGCAGAACGCCCAGACGGCCACCTACACCGTTCGCTTCGGCCAGTGGCGCACCCAGCTCATGCTCGAGCACTACCACGAGGAGGACGACATCCACGGGGCCGAGGACCATCTGCGCTGGTGGGTCTGGGCGTTCGACAACACCCTCACCAAGAACGACGTGGGGGTGTAGGCCCGTCGCCGGAACGTAAACGTCGTACGTCAAAAGGCCTCTGTCCTCCGAATGTCCCGTTCAAAAAAAGTGACGAGCGCTCGTCAGGGTCAAAATGCTGCATATCAAAATCGCTCAAGCAATCGGCTACAATGCGAAGTGGCGGGCAACGCATGCGCCGTGCCCTTTCGCTTTAAGACCTCTTTGCGTGCTTTCCGGGCTACTTGGGGGTCTTTTATCATGTCACAGAGCAACCGCCAAACGTCAAAAACGTCCGCTAGGCGTAAGGCCATCAAGGCGCTCGTCGGAGTCGAAAGGTTTTCCTGTAATGCACGACACGAGATCGTCGGCAAAGCGCTCGACTTGGGCTGCGACGTACTCGACGATCCTCTCCGGATTCTGGAGGTCGCCGCGGGATGCCGCGAGGAGCGTCGCCGCGAGCCCGCGCATCTCGTAGCTGATATCGAAGATCTGGTTCTGCTCGGCTTCTGTCATGGATGCCCCTTTCCGGAAACGATGTGTAATCCATATTCTCCCCTTCGGGCCCGCCGCCGGCGGGCCCTTTTGCTGCCGCCGGTATCCGGCATGCGCCGCCGTATGGCCACGGCTTTGCGGCCGGGTGGCACCTCCGCTACGCCGCGTCAAGGGGGCCCATGAGACCCCGCACAAACCTCCGCTCCGCTCCGGTTGGTGGAGGTCGTCATGGACCTCCCTTGACCCGTCTTCGCTCCGGTGCGGCTTTGCAGGGAGCAAAGCCGACGACGACGCGCGGCGTCGCCATTCGGCTTTGCCCGCAGGGGCGAGATGTTGAGGGCAGGGTGCCCGGAACGGAGGAAGACATGCAGCAGCTGATGACGAGGGAAATCGCCAAGACGGCTCCAAGGCTCTACGAGCAGGACGGAGCAGAGGACCCCACGGTCTACGCCCACTACTTCTCGTGCGTGAGCGGATGGGACTGGTGGCTGCTCGAGTTCGACGGCACGGACGAGGCGTTCGGCCTCGTCGAGGGCTACGACGACGAGCTCGGCTACTTCAGCATCAAGGAGATGGAGGAGCTGAACCGCCAGATGGGGTTCGCCGCCGTCGAGCGCGACGAGCACTTCTCCCCGAAGCCGCTCAGCGCCGTCAGGAGGAGGTAGCCGCATGGTCACGGTCGAGTTCGACTCCATGGGCGAGGCGGTTCGCCTCGCCCTCGTGGCCGGGGAGTACGCGGGCGGCGGCCTGGCCGTCCTCCTCCTCGACGCCACGGACCCGCGCTCCGACGGCTACATGGCCGAGTGGGGCGTGCTCACGGCGAACGTGCCGGCGGCGGCCGAGTGGTGCCGCGGGCGCGGCAACATCGCCATCGACGCCGACGTGCCCGCAGCGCTCCTCGAGGCGCTCGAGGCCGCCGGCTTGCTCCGCATGGCCGGCCGCTCGGCTGCGTCTGGGATGGCCCGCTACCCGCTGGCTACGGTCGCCGGGCGCGCCCTCGACGGCGTGGGCGGCCTGACCGAGACCCTCGAGGAGGCGCTCGGCTCGACGGTCGTCGTCGAGTACGAGTCGGGCGGCGATGGCGGCGCGTTCGAGGCGGGGACCGCGCCGGCGGGCTCGGCCGAGCTCGAGCGCCTCATCGCCGCCGCGAGGTCCGAGGCCGACGCGTTGGCAGCCGCCGGCGGATGGGCGGCCGTCCGGGTCGGTTTCGGGGACGCCGAGACCATCGACTGCGAGACGGCCCGAACGGTCTACGCGACCGGGCCGGAATAGCCGCGGCCGCCACCCGCACGGGCATGCCGGCGACGGCGTGCCCCTCGCGGCGTTTCCCGGGGATGGACCGCGCCATCCCCGGACCCCTGCGCGCCAAAGGGCCCAGGCCCCTTGGGACCCGTGTCCGTGTGACGGGCATGACGGGGATGACGGCACGGCGGACACATGCCTTTGGGCGTCACCGTGTCCCGCCGGATCGGCCTTTCGGCCGATGCGTCCCCGCCGGGATGCGGGGACGCCCGCGCCGCGTTCCGCGCCGCTCTCGCTGCGGCTCCCTGGCAACGCTCCCCAGGGTCGCGTTTCGTACGCCTCCGCTCACACCGGCCCCGGACGGTGAACGGCTGCATTCGATGGCTCCCAGAGGTCGCCATCATTCCGCCGTGGTCACCGGCCGGGGCCTCTCGCCCCGGGTCGCCGTGCATACGGGAGATGCTCCCCTAGGTCGCGTCCCCCTGCGCGCGGCTCAGCCGGGGCTCACCTCGACGCAACCTCGTCGGACGGGGCCGACATGCGGTTGCCGGTCGATGCAAGATGTGTATCCGTGCGTACACGGCGTCTTTCGGCCGCCGCGCACACACGGATATCTTGCCCTGCGGGGCGCGTCCCCCGGGCTTGCGGGACGCTTGTTGCGTCCCGGTCCCGGGAGACGAGAAGAGGGGCATTGGCCCCTCTTCGAGATGTGCGCACGGCGTGGCGCGCGCGGGCTACATTTCATCTTCCCGGCCGTCGTCCATCGCCCGCTCCATTGTGCGGTAGACGGCCATGCCGGTTCTGAGTGCGTGCTGTATGCCGCCCTTCGTGAAGCCGCGGCCGAGCTTTCGCCCGCTGATCGCCGCTTTCCTGAGGGCGCGCCCGTGCGCGTCCCTTCGATCGTATGTCGGTCGGTACTCGAAGACCAGGTCCCTTTCCTTGAGATTCCGGTCACGGCTGAGGCGCATATGAACACCCCTCCGCTCAAGCGACTCGTTGAGGGCGCGCATTTTGTTCGATGCGTCTGATGAGACGATCTCGCGGACGCTTTCGCGAACGATCCGGCGAACGTGGTCCTGGTCGGTTTCGAAGCCCGGGTCGGCCTTCGAGCCGATCTCGCGGGCCCGCTGCTCGCCCCTCGACTCCTGCCGGGCGTGGACGCGGCTGTTGCGCGTCCCGCGCTCAAGCTGGGAGAGCCCCCAGCGCCCGTCCATCTCGCGCATCCTCGCCGCGTGGAGGGTCCTCTGGCGGGATGCCCTGCCGTCGTTGAGGCGCTTTCCGGTCGAGAGGTCAGTCCGGTTGATGGCGATATGCACGGCGTAACGGTCGGTCCCGTCCCTCGAGTGCTCTAGGTGGAGTGCCCACGCCGCCTCCTGGTTCGGGTAGTAGCGCTCGACCCACTCGCGGGCGAACCCCATGCACCCGGCCCTCGTCAGCTTGCCCCCGTTGACGTCGCACTCGTCGGGGTTGAACGCGATGATCTGGTGATAGCAGTAGGTGCATTTCGAGCCCTTTCGCCCGGGCTCGTTGTGCCCGTAGGCCGCGCGCGTGCGCTCCATCTCGCGGGACCAGTTCGCCGGGTCGCCGAGGTTCCGGGAGTCGAAGTCGAGCACGTCGTGCTTGCCGTTCGTGTTGTCCAGATAACCCGATAAGCTCTTCATATGCTGCGTGCCTGTGACCGCCACCTGCTTGATTGCAGTCATGTCCATCCACTTCCTATTCGTCCCAGGCCGCCCACTCGTCCATGAACGCCGCGTTGTCCTCGTCGGCCTTGGCGGGATCGTTCGGGGCGGTCTCTTCTTCACCGGATGCGTCGCCATCGGCGTCGAACTCGGGACACCACGGGGCGGGGGCTTCATATGCGTCGCCTTCTGCGGCGGCTCTCGCGCGGGCGTAGTACGCGGCCCGTTTCTCGCGCTCGGCCTCCTCGTCCCCGAGCCCGAAGAACGGGCCGGCGGGCGTCCTGTTGGCGTAGTCGAGCGGGAATTCGAAGACGCCCTCACGTCCGGGCTTCGAGTTCTCCCCGCCCTTGATCGCGATGAGGCCGTCGCGGATGGGGATGCGGTTCTGCCACTCCCATTCGTTTATCAGGGGAACGGCCGCCTCGTTGTAGCTCGTGCCAGATGAGGAACGCCCTGCGCCTTTCTGGCTAGACGTTCCCATCGAGCGAACGGTCCGCTTTCCGGCGAGCGCCGTGAAGAACTTGAAGTCTTCGGGCTCGGAGAGGGACAGGGCGACCTTGGTGCCGATGGAGCCGATCAGCTTGTCTCGCCCGGCCCCTCCGTCGCCTGGTTCGTTATAGGCATTCAACAGTTTCAGGTTTTGGACGAACAGGTGTTCGTTAATTTTCATGCTCCTCCCGAGCGTGGCGATGGCAGGCAGGCACGCAACCCTGACATTCAGGTTGCCGATCTCGTCGAGCACGAGCGCCGTCTCGTGCGGCATGCGGCCGCCGTTCCCCTTGCAGACCTGCTGCGCCACCTGCCACCACTGGTTGAGGAAGCAGGTGTAGACGACCCCGTACGGGTCGCTCTCGTCGAGCATCTCGATGTACAGAACCGTCTTTTTCTCGATGAGGTCTCGGATGGGGACGGTGCTCTCGGACGTGACCGCGCGAAGAGCGCCGTCCGAGAAGATGCTCAGTGCCTCCTTGAGGGTCGAGACGACATTCTTGCCGGCCGTCGTCGCCCCTCCGTCCCCGAGGAGGTCGGACGCCGGCGAGAACGCCGGGTGCGACGGCCCGAGGCCGCGGATGTAGTCCTTGAGGGGGGGCCGACGGGTCCCTCGGGTCGTCGCCGGCGGTCCCGCGCTCGACGAGCGCGGCGACGCTCGCAAGGTTCTTCTGTTTACGCGGGACGTCGGCCGTGCAGACGACGAGGATGCAGGCGGCGAGCATGTTGCGCGCGGCCTTGGGGAAATAGGTGTTCTTCTCCCCGCCGAGCGGGATGAGGTCGACGGCGACCTGCCGGGCCGTCCTCACGGCCCCGTCGGTATCCCCTGCCTCGACGGCATCGGCGACGAGCCCGATGGGGTTGTATCGGCTCGCGCCGGGATAGCCGGTCAGGTCGAGGACGATGGTCTCGTAGCCGAGCTCCCTCGCCTTGTCGGCGGTGAGCTCAAGGATCTCGGGCTTTCCGGTGGAGATGACGTTCCAACCGGCGGCCAGGAACATATGCATATCTTCCAAGACCTGGAATTGTGACTTACCAGACCCCGTTTTACCTATGCTAATCGCATGCGGAACGGATGAGTCGTACCAGTAACCGCCCTTGGTCGCGCCGAGCACGAAGCCCGCTCTGACCGGAGTTCCAGACCCGTCCCAGAAATCGTTGCGGCGGTTGAGTTCCACTGCGCCCCGGACGACGTGGGCGTCGCCGTAGATACCTTCGTCGACGTTCCGGTTGCGTTCGGCGTCCTTTGCGACCGTATAGCCGAGGAGAACGAGAAACAGGAGACAGAACGCTGCGAACATGAACGGAATGTGACCGAGCCATGCCCCGGAAAGCCAGAAGACCGACCACATGTCGAAACCGATGGCGTCGAGCCAGGCGACCCAATCGATGGGGAGCGACGAAGCGGCGCAAGCGATCACGGGTGCTATCAGGGGATAACACGCGACGGTAAGGACGATGGCGAACGAAGCCGAGAGGACAGCGTTGAACTTAAGATTGCGCATAGGATTTCCTCCTAGACGTTCCGGGCATCAGTCAGGAAGTCCGAGACGGCGTCGGCTGCGTCTCCGACCTTTATGAGCGCGGCATCGAGGAACGGGGCGATCCGACCGGGGTCGTGGGTGATATGGACCTCGCGCGTTAACTGGTTCAGGTTCGACCCGGCAAGTCTGAAATCTCGATACAGGAGCTTCAGCGTCTCGGGGTCGGTGGCGATTATGGGTCGGTCGCCGTCGACGAGCGAGCGTCGGCGAAGGTACTCGCTCATGCTCAAGCCAGCCGCATTGGCACGCCGCGCGATGGCGGCGCGCTCCTGCGAGGTGACTCTGACGTAGATGCGCCCCGACCTTTGCGGGCTACTCATTGCGCCCCGCCGCGCCAGTGGGAACGAACACATGGGACACGCCCACTCGGCGGTCGCCTCCCATGCTGTCGCAGAGCATGAAGGCGAACGCAAACGGGGTGTCGGCAAAGGGTGTGCGGGAACGGGCTTCGAACATGAGGGCCATGAGATCGAGATAGGCGCTTTCAAGGCGATCGTAGTCCCCGCGCGTCACGGGGATCCCACGATAGGTGACGATGGGGAGGTCGGGCTCGTCGCAATAGTAGGCGAAGAGTGTGCCGGGGATCTCCTCCTGGACGATCGCATCGATCGAGGGGATGTCGGGGTAGGCCGACGGTGCGAAAGGCCAGGCGAAGAAGGCATGCTTTCGCTTTTCGGCTGCTTCGGGGTTGAGCTCGATGGTGAACTTCGGGGCAATCTCGAATCGACCGTCCGACAGTTTCAGGGATTTGAATTCCATAACAGATCCTTTCGATGGTGCGGCGGGGCCGGGTGTGGCTGGCCCCGCCGGTCGATTAGTCGCTGGCGAGAATGTGTGCGAGGGTGATTAGCCGCGCTGTCGCGGTGCGGTGGAACCCGTACTCGACTCCTCGCTCGGCGAGGAATGCGCGGTGCTCGTTGAGCCGCTTCGCGAGGACGGCGGGAGTGGCATCGGCGAGTGCCGCGTCCGCGATGAGCTGTGTCGCGGTGCCCTCCCATGCCCCGGGCCGCGCAGCCATGAAGTCGAGGACGGTAAGCACGCATGCTGGAACCTCGCGCTCGCGCAGTTCCTCACGGCTAGTCTGCTCGATAAGTTGCCAGCGGCAGTCGATGAACGAGAGCTTATATTCCGCTAGGTCGACATCGCGGCCCGTGACGGAAAGTGTGGCCTTACCGTCAAACATGGCGTCCTTCGCGAGCAGGAGACATTCGTCCGCTGCGCCAAGGATGCCGTTCGAGCCGCTGATTGTGTTGAAGACGTTCGCCTCGTCACCCATCTTCCGGGTATGGTGTACGAGCAGGACGCACAAACTGTGTTTGTCCGCGAACGCCTTGAACAAACCAACATCTTGGTAATCGGATGCGTAGACGCTGTCACCGACGGCGACGCGGACTTTCTGTAGGGTGTCCACGATGATGAGCCTGGTCGTCGGATGGGAGGAAACGTAGCGCTCCAATTGAAGGATGAGGCCGCTGTTGAGCCTGTCCGCCATGATTGCGAACTGGAGGTCGTCGTTGGCGACATCGACAATATGGAACAAGCGGTTCTGGATACGCGCGTACGTGTCTTCGAGACAGAGGTAGAGTACTCCGGAGCGCTCCGTGGCGTGTTCGAGGAACGGCTGGCCGGTGCTGACGCTGACGCTGAGCCCTAGACTGAACCAGCTCTTTCCGACCTTCGGGGTGCCCGCGAGAACTACAAGGCCGGTGGGAATGAGTTCTTCGACAAGCCAGGTGACGCTTGCGAGCGGGCTGTCGAGGAGGTCCTGCGCGGAACGGACCTCAAGGTCGCCGGGCATTCTAGACCGCCTCCGCGCGGATAACACGATAGAGGCCACGATAGTCAGTGACGATTTCGACTCCGAGGGCGGCGCAGAGCGCGTCGATGCGATCGGCCTGCTCGATAGCGAAGACGAGGACGTCCTCGTCAGTAGGGTTGCGCGGGAGGCCGTGGGCCTCCAGCGCGTGCGCTACGCGCTCAGTGTGCGCAAAGTAGGCAGAGTAGTCCATTTGTGCTCCTTGTAGATATGGGCCGCATGGAGCATGTAATATGAACCATGCGGTTTGTGGACCGCGGACGGGTGCTTCTTCTTGCCGGGAGGGCACCCGTTTTTCTTTTTCAGGCTAGCCAACGCCGGCCATCTCCTTTCGGTCGTCGGGCTCCTTGAGCCCAAGCTCGCGGTAGAGCGCGGAGCGGGCGATGTACCACGTCTTTCCGAGCTTACGAAACGGAAGCTCACCGGCCTTGGCGAGCTTTTGAGCCTTGGAATAGCTCACATTCATAATCTCGCTGGCCTCAGCGAGAGACAGGAGCTTGTCCATATATACCTCCTCTCTTATCGTTAATTCCATTGTACACTCTTAACA